>NZ_JBIGIN010000020.1:0-87901 GCF_043558715.1 Scandinavium sp. M-37 | reverse complement strand
TGGCTGAATGCGGAAGAACAGTCCCGCGTGGCGCAATGGCTGGTGCAACACGCGGGAAAGCGTGAACTGTCGTTGGCGTCTTAGCCGACGAAATCCCCTCACCCTAACCCTCTCCCCAAAGGGGCGAGGGGACGGTTCCCCCTCTCCCTAACCTTCTCCCCAAAGAGGTGAGGAGCGGTTTTCTCCCTCTCCCTTTTAGGGAGAGGGCCGGGGTGAGGGTTGTTTTACAACCTTACCGGATCGATATGCCAGATTGTCTCCGCGTACTCCTGAATCGTGCGGTCTGACGAGAAGTAGCCCATGTTGGCAATATTGCGCATCGCTTTGGTAGTCCACTCTTCCGGGTTTCGATACAGCTCATCGACGCTCTCCTGACAGTCAACGTAGCTGCGGAAATCGGCCAGCACCTGATAGTGATCGCCAAAGTTAATCAACGAATCTACCAGGTCACGGTAACGCCCCGGCTCCTCTGGGCTGAACAACCCGGTGGCAATTTGCGACAGCACCTGATGCAGCTCTTCATCCGTGTCGTAGTAATCCCGCGGCTTGTAGCCTTTGGCGCGCAGCGCATCGACCTCTTCCGCAGTATTACCGAAGATAAAGATATTCTCGGCCCCGACGTGCTCCAGCATCTCGACGTTGGCCCCGTCCAGCGTGCCAATCGTCAGCGCCCCGTTCAGGGCAAACTTCATATTACTGGTGCCCGATGCCTCGGTGCCCGCCAGTGAAATTTGCTCGGACAGATCCGCCGCCGGGATGATTACCTGGGCCAGACTCACGCTGTAGTTGGGGATAAACACGATCTTCAGTTTGTCGCCAATCTGCGCGTCGTTGTTGATAACTTTTGCCACGTCGTTAATGAGATGAATAATGTGCTTCGCCATGTAGTAGGCCGATGCGGCCTTCCCGGCGAAGATGTTCACGCGCGGCACCCACTCGGCGGTCGGATCAGCCTTGATGCGGTTATAGCGGGTGATCACATGCAGCACGTTCATCAACTGACGCTTGTACTCGTGGATACGCTTAATCTGTACGTCGAACAGCGACTTAGGATTAACCACCACGTTGAGCTCGCGGGCGATGTACTCCGCCAGCCGCTTTTTGTTCTCAAGCTTAGCGTGCTGCACCGCCTGATTGACCAGCGGGTAATCCAGATGCTGTTCCAGTTCGCTGAGCTGGCTGAGATCGGTGCGCCAGGTGCGGCCAATGTTTTCATCCAGCACGTCTGACAGCGGCGGGTTAGCCAGCGCCAGCCAGCGACGCGGCGTCACACCGTTGGTGACGTTGGTAAAACGCATCGGGAAAATCTTGGCGAAATCCGCGAACAACGACTGCACCATCAGGTTGGAGTGCAGTTCGGACACGCCGTTAACCTTGTGGCTGATAACCACCGCCAGCCACGCCATGCGCACCCGACGCCCATCGGACTCATCGATTATCGAAGTGCGACTCAGCAGCCCGGTGTCGTTCGGATACTGTTCCTGTAGGGTTTTCAGGAAGTAGTCGTTAATTTCGAAAATGATTTGCAGATGGCGCGGCAAAATTTTGCCGAGCATGTCCACCGGCCAGGTTTCCAGCGCTTCGCTCATCAGCGTGTGGTTGGTGTACGAGAAGACCTGGCAGGTCACTTCGAACGCCTCATCCCAGCTGAACTTATGCTCGTCAATTAACAGCCGCATCAGTTCAGGGATCGACAGCACCGGATGGGTATCGTTGAGGTGAATGGCGATTTTAGCCGACAGATTGCTGTAGGTTTTGTGCAGCTGGTAGTGGCGGCTGAGGATATCCTGCACCGTGGACGACACCAGGAAATACTCCTGACGCAGGCGCAACTCACGCCCGGAATAGGTAGAGTCGTCCGGGTAGAGCACGCGGGAGACGTTCTCGGAGTGGTTTTTATCCTCCACCGCCGCGAAGTAATCGCCCTGGTTAAATTTACCGAGGTTGATTTCACTGCTGGCCTGCGCGTTCCACAGGCGTAGCGTGTTGGTGGCGTCAGTATCGTAGCCAGGAATGATTTGGTCGTAGGCGACCGCGAGGATCTCTTCGGTTTCGACCCAGCGCGATTTTTTGCCTTCCTGCTGGATACGCCCGCCAAAGCGCACCGCATAGCGCGTGTTATGCCGCTTAAACTCCCACGGGTTGCCGTATTCCAGCCAGTAGTCCGGGGACTCTTTCTGACGGCCATCGACGATGTTCTGTTTAAACATCCCGTAGTCGTAACGGATACCGTAGCCGCGCCCCGGCAGGCCGAGCGTCGCCAGCGAATCGAGGAAACAGGCCGCCAGACGGCCCAGACCGCCGTTGCCTAAGCCGGGGTCATTCTCCTCATCAATCAGCTCTTCAAGGTCAAGCCCCATCCCTTCCAGCGCGTTTTTGACATCGTCATAAATACCGAGCGATAACAGCGCATTGGAAAGGGTGCGGCCAATCAAAAACTCCATCGACAGGTAGTAAACCTGCCGTACTTCCTGAGATAACTGGGCGCGGTTGGAGCGCAGCCAGCGCTCAACCAGGCGGTCACGCACGGCAAACAGCGTGGCGTTCAGCCATTCGTGTTTATTGGCGATGGCCGGATCTTTGCCGATAGTGAACATCAGCTTGTAGGCAATCGAGTTTTTCAATGCCTCAACGCTGAGCGTGGGTGATGCGTAGGTAAACGGTGCATTCATAGCAATGGGTCCTGTGATTACATCAAGCGTTGATAAAGCTCGCGGTAAGATGTCGCCGCGACTTGCCAGCTAAAATCCATGCTCATCGCCTGACGCTGGACATACCGCCAGAGCGAGGGGCGCGACCACAACACGAAAGCACGCCGGATAGCCCTTAGCAGCGACCAGGCATTACTGTCTTCAAACACAAAACCACTGGCGACGCCGTCGGCCAGGTTTTCCAGCGAGCTGTCAGACACGGTATCCGCCAGCCCGCCGGTACGCCGCACCAGCGGCAGCGTGCCGTATTTCAGTCCGTACAGCTGCGTTAAACCACACGGCTCAAAGCGGCTCGGCACCAGAATCACGTCGGCGCCGCCCATGATGCGGTGCGAGAACGCTTCATGATAGCCAATCTGTACGCCCACCTGCCCCGGATGCTCGGCGGCAGCGGCGAGGAAACCTTCCTGCATCACCGGGTCACCCGCCCCCAATAACGCCAGTTGGCCGCCCTGCTCGAGCAAGCCCGGCAGCGCTTCCAGCACCAGATCCAATCCTTTCTGGCTGGTCAGGCGACTGACTACCGCGAACAGCGGCACTTTTTCATTAACCTTCAGCCCCATCGCAATTTGCAGTTGGCGCTTATTTTCGGCCTTCTCTTCCAGCTGATCGCGGCTGTAGCGCGCCGCCAGCAGCAGGTCGTTTTCCGGGCTCCAGATCTCAGGGTCGACGCCGTTGAGGATCCCTGACAGCCGCCCTTCCTGATGCCGCTGGCGCAGCAGCCCTTCCATCCCGTAACCAAACTGTGGCTCGGTAATTTCCCGGGCATAGGTTGGGCTGACCGCCGTGATGTGATCGGCGTAGTACAGCCCGGCCTTCAGGAACGAAATCTGACCGTTAAACTCCAGCCCATGCATGTTGTAGAACGACCACGGCAGGTCAATCTCATTCATGTGATGGGCGTAGAACATGCCCTGGTAAGCCAGGTTATGCACCGTAAATACTGACTTTGCCGGATGGCCGCGGGCCGCGAGATATGCCGGGACCAGGCCCGCATGCCAGTCATGCGCATGGACAATTTCCGGACGCCAGAACGGGTCAAGCCCGCAGGCCATTTCACTGCCCACCCACCCTAACAGCGCAAAACGCAGCACGTTGTCGGTGTACGCAAACTGGTTGGTATCGTGGTACGGGCTACCGGGGCGCGCATAAAGGTGTGGGGCATCAATCAGATAGATGCCCACGCCGTTAAAATGGCCGAATAACAGCGAAATCGGCCCGGCGAACGTATCGCGACGGGTTACCACCTGTGCGTCCGTCACCCCGCGACGAATATCCGGGAAAGCGGGCAGCAGTACGCGCGTATCCACTCCATCGGCAATCTGCGCTGCCGGTAACGCGCCAATCACATCCGCCAGACCGCCGGTTTTCAACAGCGGGAACATCTCTGAACATACATGTAAAACCTGCATTATCGCTCCTGTCAGCCCTGCAGTTTGCGCAGCATTTCACGCGTAACCAGCACAATACCTTCCTCAGATCGGTAGAAGCGACGCGCATCCTCTTCCGCATTTTCCCCAATGACCATGCCCTCAGGTATGACGCAGGCCCGGTCGATAACACAGCGGCGCAGACGACACGAGCGCCCGACCCACACGTCCGGCAAAAGCACAGCCGAATCAATGTTACAGAACGAGTTAACGCGCACCCGCGGGAACAGCACCGACTGCACCACCACCGAGCCAGAGATGATGCAGCCGCCGGAGACCAGCGAGTTCAGCGTCATCCCGTGACTGCCGGAACGGTCCTGCACAAATTTGGCCGGGGGGAGCGACTCCATGTGCGTGCGAATCGGCCAGTCCTGGTCATACATATCAAGTTCTGGCGTGACCGAGGCGAGATCGAGATTGGCTTTCCAGTAGGCCTCAAGCGTGCCCACATCGCGCCAGTACGGCTCGGCTTCCGGGTCAGACTGTACGCACGATAATGGGAAAGGATGTGCATACGCCATGCCAGCTTTAACGATTTCCGGGATGATATCTTTGCCGAAGTCATGGCTGGAGTTGGCATCGTCGTCGTCGGCGGCGAGCAATTCATAAAGATAGTCGGCATCAAAGATATAGATACCCATGCTGGCAAGCGCTTTGCTGTCGTCGCCCGGCATGGTTGGCGGCTTGGCCGGTTTTTCGACGAAGTCGATAATCTTGTCTTCGTTATCCACTGCCATCACGCCGAACGCAGTTGCCTCAATAACGGGCACCGGCATACAGGCTACGGTGCAGCGTGCGCCCTTTTCGACATGGTCGATGAGCATCCGCGAATAGTCCTGTTTGTAGATATGGTCCCCGGCGAGGATAACGATATATTCCGCCTTATAGCGGCGAATGACGTCGAGGTTCTGCGTGACCGCATCGGCGGTGCCGCGATACCAGTTTTCACCGCTAACGCGCTGCTGAGCGGGCAGAAGGTCGACAAACTCATTCATCTCTTCACTAAAAAACGACCAGCCGCGCTGAATGTGCTGCACCAGGGTGTGCGACTGATACTGGGTGATCACCCCGATACGGCGGATCCCCGAGTTAATGCAGTTAGAGAGGGCAAAATCGATAATGCGAAATTTGCCACCGAAGTGCACGGCAGGTTTAGCCCGGGTCGTGGTTAAGTCTTTGAGTCGGGTTCCGCGCCCACCGGCGAGGATTAGCGCCACCGATTTGATCGGCAGTTGACGCGCTAACATCAGAGGATCGTTCTTTTCAAGTCTAACCATGATTAACTCCTTTCCTCGCTCGTTATGCTTCCGAGCGGACCTTTTCGAAGACGCACACTCCGTGCGCGGGCCCATGCCAGACAGCCAGGGTTACCGGATTATCCTCTCCGGCAAATGGAGGAATGGCGCGCCATTCCCCTTCAGGTAAAGCAAAATCTGCAACGTCCTGTGACGCGTTTAAGCAAACCAGCCAGTTTTCCGAAAGCAGGATTTGCATCCGGGGGATACCATGATGCCACTCGTCTGCGCTCAGGGGCTGCGCAGCCGGATTAAGCCAACCAACGTTGCCGTCGCCCTCCTGCCACCAGCTGTCCCGGGTTAACGCCGGGATGCGCTGGCGCAAATGAATGAGTGCCGCGGTAAACGTGGTCATGCCCGCGTTGGCCTTTTCCCAGTCGAGCCAGGTCAAAGGGTTATCCTGGCAGTACGCATTATTATTGCCATGCTGGCTATGGCCGTGTTCGTCCCCGGCCAGCAGCATCGGGGTTCCCTGAGATAACAGCAGCGTGGCCATCAGGCCATGGACGCTGGCCCGTCGCCGCTCGATAACATCAAGGTTGGCGTCTAATCCTTCTATACCATGGTTAAAGCTATGGTTATTGTTAGTGCCGTCGCGGTTTTCTTCCCCGTTTGCCTCATTGTGTTTCTGATTGAAACAGACGCAGTCGCGCAGGGTGAACCCGTCGTGGGCGGTGACCAGATTGACCGAGGCAGACGGTTTACGCTCCCCGCGCTGGAACACATCGCTGGACCCCGCAAAGCGGCTGGCGAAATCCCCGAGCGACAGGCTTTGCTGGAGCCAGAAACGCCGTACGGCATCGCGGAAATGATCGTTCCATTCCGCGAACAGTGGCGGGAAATGACCGACCTGATAGCCACCATCACCAATGTCCCACGGTTCCGCAATCAACTTCACGGCGCTCAGCTGCGGATCGTTTTTGATCGCCTCAAACAGCGGCGCATCCTGACGAAATTCCGGCGTTCTCCCCATCACTGAGGCCAGGTCAAAGCGGAAGCCGTCCACGTGACACTCATCGACCCAAAAACGCAGGCACTGGCGGGCATATTCCACCGAGCCAGGCGTGCTGAGATTCAGGGTGTTACCGCAACCGGTCCAGTTGTGATAATCGCCATCCTCCCTTATCCAATAATAGCTACGGTTGTCGATTCCGCGCAGGGAGAAGGTCGGCCCATCAAGATCAACCTCCGCGCTGTGGTTGAGCACAATGTCGAGGATCACCTCGATTCCCGCGGCGTGCAGCGCCTTGACCGCATCACGAAATTCGTTGAGCGCGGTATCAGGCGACCGGGCGTAACGCGGATCGACGGCGAACATTGCCAGCGGGTTGTAGCCCCAATAGTTGGTCAGCCCAAGGCGCTGTAAACGCGGCTCGCTGGCAAAGTGCGCCACCGGCAGCAGTTCAATCGCCGTGATGCCGAGCTTTTTGAAGTAGGCAATCATCAGCGGATGGGCGAGTGCGCCATAGGTGCCCGCGAGTTCTTTGGAAATGCCCGGATGCAGGTAGGTCAGCCCTTTGACGTGCGCTTCGTAGATAACGGTATTACCCCACGGCGTGCGCGGCGGGGCGTCGTCTTGCCAATCGTACTCCAGACTGACCACCACTGACTTCGGCGCGACGCCCGCGCTGTCGCGGTTATCGGGTTGGTCATGACCACCGTGCAGCCGATCGTCGTCCCGGGCTTCGCCGTCCACGCGGTGGGCGCAGGGGTCCAGCAGCAGCTTCGCCGGGTTAAAGCGATGCCCCTGCGCGGGGTCCCACGGGCCGTGAACGCGAAAACCGTAGCGCAATCCAGGCCGGGCATTGGCCAGATAACCGTGCCAGACGTTGTCGCTGCGGCCCGGTAAATCTTCCCGATGCTCGTTGCCGTCTTTGTCAAACACACAGAGTTCTACCCGTTCCGCATGCGCGGAGAAAAGGGTGAAGTTCACGCCCTGACCGTCGAAGCTTGCGCCGAGCGGGGTGGGTTTCCCTGCCGTGAGTTTACTCATTCGGCCTCCCGGACCAGCCAGATAGTCGACAACGGGGGCAGCGTCAGCGACAGCGAATTTGGGCGGTTATGGCTGGCAATGTCGTCGCTGTACACGCCGCCACCGTTACCCGCGTTACTGCCGTGATAGTGCATCGAATCGGTGTTGAGCACTTCGCGCCAGCGGCCCGGCTGGTTGATGCCAAACCGATAGTGGTGGCGAGGAACCGGGGTGAAGTTGCTGGCGACGATAATTTCGTTACCCTGGCGGTCGCGGCGTACAAAGACAAACACTGAACGTTCATGATCGTCGACCACCAGCCACTCAAAGCCATAGCTGTCGTAGTCCAGCTCGTGTAGCGCTTTATGGTGGCGATAGGTCAGGTTCAGGTCGCGCACCAGGCGCTGCACACCGTGATGCCAGTTGTCGCCGCCGTTCAGCAGATGCCAGTCGAGGCTGCTGTCGTGATCCCACTCGCGCCCCTGAGCAAATTCATTGCCCATAAACAGCAGTTTTTTGCCGGGGAAGGCATACAGCCAGCCGTAGTAGGCGCGCAGGTTGGCAAATTTCTGCCACGCATCGCCCGGCATTCGGTCGAGAATCGATTTCTTGCCGTGGACCACTTCGTCATGCGACAGCGGCAGCACGAAGTTTTCGGTGCCGTTGTACAGCATGCCGAAGGTGAGTTTGTCGTGATGATGCTTGCGATACACCGGGTCGAGCTTCATGTAGTCGAGGGTGTCGTGCATCCAGCCCAGGTTCCACTTGTACCAGAAGCCGAGCCCGCCCATATCCGGTGGACGCGACACGCCTGCGAAATCGGTAGACTCTTCTGCCATGCTCACCGCGCCCGGCACCTGTTCGCCGAGAATACGGTTAGTGCTGCGCAGGAATTCGATGGCTTCGAGGTTCTCACGCCCGCCGTGTTCGTTCGGCACCCACTCGCCCGCTTTGCGGCTGTAGTCGCGGTAAATCATCGACGCCACGGCGTCCACACGCAGGGCATCTATGCCGAAACGCTCAATCCAGTACAGCGCGTTGCCGACCAGAAAATTTTGCACTTCCCGGCGGCCATAGTTGTAAATCAGGGTGTTCCAGTCCTGATGATAGCCTTCACGCGGGTCGCTGTGTTCGTACAGCTCGGTGCCATCAAATTTCGCCAGCGCAAAATCATCCGACGGGAAATGGCCCGGCACCCAGTCGAGGATCACGTTCAGCCCGGCGTTGTGCGCGGCGTTGATGAAGTAGCGGAAATCCTCCCGCGTGCCGAAACGGCGGGTCGGCGCGTAGAGCCCGGTAGGCTGATAACCCCAGCTGCCGTCGAACGGATGCTCATTGATCGGCAGCAGTTCCAGGTGGGTGAAGCCCATCCATTTGGCATACGGCACCAGTTGGTCGGCCAACTCGCGGTAGCTCAACCAGAAGTTGTTATCGGTATGGCGACGCCATGACCCGAGATGCACCTCGTATATAGCAATCGGCGCGTCGAAATTATTGGCCTGTCGGCGCGATTCTGGCTGCTCGATTTTTTCTGGCAGACCGCAAATCAGCGATGCCGTTTCCGGGCGCATTTGCGCTTCGAAGGCGTACGGGTCAGATTTGATCCGCAGGTGACCGTGGGCATCGATCATCTCGAATTTATAGAGCTGACCGTTGTGTGCTCCGGGAATAAAAAGCTCCCAGATACCCGACTCCGCCCGCAGGCGCATCGGGTGACGACGACCGTCCCAGTAGTTGAACTGCCCGACCACCGACACGCGACGCGCGTTCGGTGCCCAAACAGAGAAACGGGTGCCGGTCACGCCTTCCATCGTCGCCGCATGGGCGCCCAACGTTTCGTAAGGACGCAGGTGCTTGCCTTCCGACAGCAGCCAGGCATCCATCTCCTGCAACAGCGGGCCGAAACTGTACGGGTCATCAATCAGGTTTTGCTGTCCGTGCCAGAGCACAGCCAGCTGATAGCGGAAAGGATTTTTGCGGCGTGGCATAACGCCACAGAAGAAACCGCGCGCATCGAGGCAGTCGAGCTGGCCTATCTGGCGTCCGGTTTTGGGTTCGACGACCCACACCTCGGTGGCGTCGGGTAACAGGGCGCGGACTTCCAGCCCCGCGTCGGTGTTATGCATGCCAAGCACGGAAAAGGGATCCGCAAAATGGCCAGCAATAAGGGCATTAATCACGTCTCTATCAATACGATCGGACATGCTATTCATCCTGTTATAGGTGTCGCTGTTTCCAGTACCTGTAGCGACTTTTTTTGACCTGAACGACGCAAGACCTGTGCTTCCTTTTCTGCGTCATCCCACCTCAAGGAAAAACTCTTCCTTAAGCATAGCCAAGGCTTTATCTGACTCCTGGTAAAAATGAAGGTAATAGTTATTACGTATAAGATGACGGGCACAAAAAAGGGGTGACTCAGCACCCCTTTTTTCATTTTGTTACGCTAACTGTCGCAACATGCGGCGTAGCGGTTCGGCGGCGCCCCACAAGAGCTGGTCCCCGACGGTGAAGGCCGAGAGATATTCCGGCCCCATGTTCAGCTTACGCAAACGCCCGACCGGGGTGGTCAGCGTGCCAGTCACCGCCGCTGGCGTCAGTTCGCGCATGGTGATATCGCGGTCGTTTGGCACCACTTTGGCCCACGGATTGTGTGCCGCCAGCAGTTCTTCTACCGTCGGAATAGAGACATCTTTTTTCAGTTTGAGGGTGAAGGCCTGGCTGTGGCAGCGCAGCGCGCCGACACGCACGCACAGACCGTCGACCGGAATAACGTTTTGGCTGGCGAGAATTTTGTTGGTCTCGGCCTGGCCTTTCCACTCTTCGCGGCTCTGGCCGTTATCGAGCTGTTTGTCGATCCACGGGATCAGGCTTCCGGCCAGCGGTACACCGAAGTTGTCGACCGGCAAATCGCCGCTGCGGGAAAGCGCGGTGACTTTGCGTTCGATATCAAGGATCGCCGACGCCGGGTTCGCCAGCTCGTCCGCGACGTAGTTATGCAGGGCGCCCATTTGGCTGAGCAATTCACGCATATGACGCGCGCCGCCGCCGGAAGCCGCCTGATAGGTTGCCACAGAGACCCACTCAACCAGGTCCTGCGCAAACAGGCCGCCGAGGGACATTAGCATCAGGCTGACGGTACAGTTCCCGCCGACAAAGGTTTTCACGCCGTTATTCAGGCCATCGGTGATGACAGCCTGGTTAACCGGATCCAAAATGATAATGGCGTCATCTTTCATGCGCAGCGAGGACGCCGCATCAATCCAGTAGCCCTGCCAGCCGCTTTCACGCAGCTTTGGATAGATTTCGTTGGTATAATCGCCGCCCTGGCAGGTGACAATGATGTCGAGTGCCTTCAGCGCCTCCAGATCAAAGGCATCCTGCAACGTGCCAGCACTCTGGGTGCCGAATGCAGGCGCAGCCTGACCAAACTGTGAAGTGGAGAAGAAGACCGGGCGGATGGCGTCAAAATCGCGCTCTTCTACCATGCGTTGCATGAGTACTGAGCCGACCATTCCGCGCCAACCGATAAAACCAACATTTTTCATAGCGTGTATTCCTGCAGAGGTATGTGCTGATGTGCTGACCCCGATGTTCTCGAAAGAATGCAGGGTATGCCTCACATTACAAAATGCAGCCAAAGTCGCAAGTGAAAAATATCAATGATTATGCAGGATTCAGTAAAGAAGCTTATTTAACGCGTCATTTTCAACGCGTAGAGGCCGTGTGAAACACAATTATCAGGGAACAATTTATGAGTGAAATCCTTTCCGCTGCGGTGCTGTTGATCCTGATTATGGATCCGTTGGGCAACCTGCCGATTTTTATGTCGGTACTGAAACACACCGAGCCCAAGCGCCGCAGGGCTATTATGATCCGCGAGCTGTTAATCGCCCTGCTGATCATGCTCATCTTCCTGTTCGCCGGTGAAAAAATTCTGGCGTTTCTCAACCTGAGCGCGGAGACGGTTTCTATCTCTGGCGGCATTATTTTGTTCCTGATTGCTATAAAGATGATTTTTCCCGGCAACGATGGCGGCAGTAACGGCTTACCGGCCGGTGAAGAACCGTTTATCGTCCCGCTGGCCATTCCGCTGGTTGCCGGGCCGTCGCTGCTGGCAACGTTAATGCTGCTGTCGCATCAATATCCGAATCAGATGAGTCATTTAGTGATAGCCCTGATGCTCGCCTGGGGCGGTACGGTAGCGATTCTGTTGCAGTCGGGTCTGTTTTTGCGCCTGCTCGGCGAGAAAGGGGTTAACGCGCTGGAGCGTCTGATGGGGTTGATTCTGGTGATGCTCGCCACCCAGATGTTCCTGGATGGCATCCGGGTGTGGATGAAGGGGTGACACCGAGTCGCCTGCTGCCCTCACCCCGACCCTCTCCCACGGGGAGAGGGAGAAAAGAACGGTTCCCTCTCCTGTTGGAGAGGGTTAGGGTGAGGGGGAAAATCTAGCTCAGCAGCGTAAACGCAATCATCCCGACAATCGCGCCGACGGTGCCCAGAATGGTTTCCATCAGCGTCCAGGTCTTCAGCGTCTGCGCTTCGGTAGCGCCAGTAAACTTACCGAACAGCCAGAAGCCTGCGTCATTCACATGACTCACCACAATCGAACCGCCAGCGATACAGATAGACAGGGCTGCCATCTGCGCGCCGGTGTAGTGCAGCTGTTCGATAACCGGCATCACCAGACCCACCGCCGTCAGACAGGCTACGGTCGCAGAGCCCTGAATGATACGCACCGCCGCCGCCAGCACGAAGCAGGTAATGGCAATCGGCAGGCCCATCCCGGTCAATGCTTCACCCAGCGCCGGACCCACGCCGGAATCTACCAGCACCTGTTTGAACACGCCACCGGCACCGATAACCAGCAGAATAATCCCCGCCGGTTGCAGCGCGGCGCCGCAGATTTCCATCACCCGGTCTTTCGGCATTCCCTGACGCATCGCCAGGCCGTAAATCGCCACCAGACACGCCACGAGGATCGCGGTGAACGGATGACCAATAAACTCAAACCATTCGTAGGCGGTCGAACCCTCCGCTACAAAATGAGCGGCAATGGTTTTCAGACCCACCAGCACCAGCGGCAGCAGGATCAGCGCCAGGCTGAAACCGAAGCTGGGCATTTTGCCTTCGCCCAGATGCGGCTCGGAGATGTCGTCCGGAATGTGCAATTCAACGTAACGGCTAATGAAATTGCCCCACAGCGGCCCGGCGATAATCATCCCCGGAATAGCCGCGCACAGACCAATTAAAATCATCCAGCCAAAGTCAGCGTGCATCTGTGAGGCCAGCAGCATCGGCGCAGGCCCAGGCAGCAGGAACGCCGCGGCGGCGGCAACGCCCGCAAACAGCGGGATCACCAGCTTCACCAGGTTGGTGCCGGTGTGACGCGCCATCGAGAACGCAACGCTAATCAGCAGCACAATCGCCACTTCGAAGAACAGCGGTAGCGCACAGATAAGCCCTGCGAGGCCTATCGCGTAGTGCGCCCGACTGTGTCCAAAGGACTTCAGCATTTTGACCGCAATCTGATCGACCGCGCCGGTCTCATGCAGAATTTTGCCGAACATCGCTCCCAGTGCGACCACAATCGCGAGGAAGCCGAGCGTCCCGCCCATCCCTTTTTGCATCGTATCGGCGATTTTATCGAGCGGCATACCCGAGAAAAGCCCTGCACCAATAGACACCACCATCAAAGCAACAAAGGCGTGCATACGCGCCTTCATCACTAAAAACAGCAGCAGCAATACGGACCCCACGGCTGTTAAAACAAGCGTTAATGTACTCACTACTTACTGCCTTTGTTGATTAACTCAATAGTGCTGGCGACCACGCCCTCAAGCGGCTGATCGATATCGACCACTAATACATCGGACTCATCCGCACCCGGCTCTTGCAGGGTTTCGAACTGGGTGACCAGCATCTGGGTTTTAAAGAAGTGGCCTTTACGCGCCTTCAGACGGGTTTCGATCACGTCGAAATCGCCTTTCATGTAGATGAAGGAGAGGTTCGGGTTGCCTTCACGCAGAAGGTCGCGGTAGCTTTTTTTCAGCGCGGAACAGACGATCAGCGACACTTTATTGGTGCGCTGCATGGCGAAAGCGGCGTCGTTCAGGGCCTGCAGCCACGGTTTACGGTCGTCGTCGTTCAGCGCTTCGCCGGAGGACATTTTGACAATATTGCTGCGCGGATGGAGGAAATCGCCGTCAAGAAACGCGGCATGAAGCTGATACGCGACTTCGCTGGCGACGGCAGATTTTCCGCTTCCAGAGACGCCCATCAGAACGTAGACATGATGATCATGGTTAGTCGTGCTCAAAGCGATGCTCCCACAAGGTCAGTTTGTTACGGGTAACTGTTATCGGTAACATTGTCCTGCCGGACTTTTGGATAAGCAATAACCTGTCGGACGATAAACTGAGTTGTGTGATCTACTTCAAACTTGTCGGATTAAATAGATCCACCCGGTGACAATGTGAAACCTAAATCTAACATCTTAGGCGTAACAATTTCACCCCGGATACGTGCCAGCAGACGTTCAGCGCCAATGCGGCCCATACGTTCACGCGGGGTCAGGACACTCGCCAGACGCGGTTCCATCACCTGGCCGATGTCGTGCCCGTGGAAACCGGCAATCGCCATGTCGTCAGGAATTTTTAAGCCCAGACGCTGACACTCAAACGCCGCGCCGACCGCGAGGTCATCGTTAGTACAGAAAATACCGTCGAGCTGCGGATATTCACGACGCGCCTGACGCATCAACTCAATGCCGGAGGAGTACGACGACGACTGCTCAACCATCACGCTGTATGGGGTAAGGCCCGCCTCGCGCATCGCCTGCTCGTAGCCCTTCTGTTTAATGATGGTGCGTTCGTCGAGACGCGCCCCGAGATAGGCAATGTGGCGATGGCCGCGCGAAATAATGGTGGCGGTCATCTGGCGTGCGGCTTCAAAGTTGTCGAATCCGACGGCGATATCAATGCACGGCGACTGGCTGTCCATCAGTTCAACCACCGGAATACCGGAGACTTCAATCATTTTGCGGGTGCGCGCGGTGTGGGTACGCTCGGAGAGGATCAGCCCATCGATATTCCAGGAAAGCATGGATTCCAGACGCTCCTCTTCCATTTCCGGCTTGTAGCCGTAGTGCGCGAGCATTGCCTGATAGCCGTAGGCGTCGGTCACGCTTTCAATGCCTTTCAGCACTTCGGCGAAAACCTGGTTGGTCAAGGAAGGAAGAAGTACACCAATCGCGCGGCTGGTCGCATTGGAAAGAATATCCGGGGCGCGGTTGGGAATGTAACCCAGTTCATCCAGGGCGATAGCAATCTTGCCACGCAGCGCTTCGGAAACTTGTTCCGGGTTACGCAAAAAACGGCTGACCGTCATTTTGGTCACGCCGACGCGATCGGCCACATCCTGAAGTACGGGTCTTTTCTTTTTCATCGTCCAGAGGCTGATAAAGGGGGAGACATTCCACCAGTTTATCATGGACGTGACGGAACCTTCCCGAATATCCGGGAAGGTTCTTCTATTTTATTTAATCAGGATCATACCGGCGGCAGATCGAACAGCAGAATTTCAGCGTCGCTTTCAGCGTGAACCGAAATCGCCTGCTCGTCCCAGATTGCCAGGCCGTCAGCGGTGGTCGCTTTGGTGCCATTAATCGACACGTCACCTTTTACCACCTGGATCCACACCTTGCGGTCCGCAGCAATCTGATGCACCGACTGTTCGTCTTTCAACAGCGCCCAGCGGTACAGCTCCATGTCCTGATTCACTTTCAACGAACCGTCGCGAGCATCAGGCGACAGCACCAGCTGTTTGCCCTGGGTGGCGTCAAAGCGACGCTGCTCGTAGCGCGGCGTGATGCCGTTTTCCTGCGGGATAATCCAGATTTGATACAGGTGCAGCTTTTCCGTTTTGCTCGGGTTGTACTCCGAGTGACGTACCCCGGTCCCGGCGCTCATAATCTGGAATTCACCGGCAGGCACCTGCTCTTTGTTGCCCATGCTGTCTTCATGTTCAACGGCGCCTTCCAGCACGTAGGTCAGAATTTCCATGTCTTTGTGCGGGTGAGTGCCGAAGCCCTGACCGGCATCAATCACGTCGTCGTTAATGACCCGAAGCGCGGAGAAGCCCATGAAATTCGCGTCGTAATAATTCGCGAAAGAGAAGGTGTGCCAGGAGTCCAGCCAGCCGTGATTTGCATGGCCACGTTCGTTTGCTTTGCGTAAGTAAATCATGATGTCTAACTCCGTGTTCGTTTCGATGGAGTTAGTGTGGACCGGAACCGGCCAGGATGATAGTGGGTGAAAATTGACTCCTCTGTTCAAAATTTATGAACAAGAACAGAGAAGCCAAATCCGCTTATTTGGCGAGGGTTATCGTGGCAGGCGAAGCCTGTTCGAAGGCCCGTTCGAGGATCTCCAGATTGGTCAGAGCTTCAGATTCCTTGACGTAATTCGGCGCGCCGTTTTTCAGCGTCTGATACAGCGCATCGTACACCCGGCCATAGTCCCCGATTTCCGGTTTCACTTCCTCACGCACCGTCTCGCCCTGAGCGTTCACGTACTCCAGCTGGCCGATGCTGTCATCGACGGCAAAGCCCGGCTCGCCCGGCATGATATTGGCCTTCAGGCTGGTTTCCTGCTGGTCGATGCCGTATTTCAGGTACGATCCCTTGGTGCCATGCACGATAAATTTCGGGTAATCGATTTTCACCAGGTGGCTGGTTTTGACGATCGCCTTCAGGTTGCCGTAGAACAGCTGCGCCTCAAAAGTATCGTCCGGGTTAGCTTTGTTTCGCAGGCTGCGGATGTCATACGCCACGTGGTCCGGGCGACCAAACAGCGAGATGATTTGGTCCATGGTATGCACGCCCAGACCATAGAATGCGCCGTCCTGCGGCAGACCTGGCTGGGTGGGCACTTCCGGACGGTAGTAATCGAAATGACTTTCAATTTCCACAATATCACCGAGTTTTCCGCTCTCGATGGCCTTTTTGGCGGTCAGGAAGCAGGAGTCAAAGCGACGGTTCTGATACGGCGTGACCGTCAGCCCTTTCGACTTTGCCAGCGCGAACAGCTCTTTCGCTTCGGCGATGGTCGGGGTGAACGGTTTTTCCACCAGCACGTTTTTTCCGGCTTCCAGCGCCCGTTTCGCATAGTCAAAATGGCTGTCGGCATGGGTACAGACCACCACCAGTTTGACCTGCGGGTCATTCAATACGTCGTCTAAATCACTGGTGAAATGAATGTGCTGATACTGCGGCTGCTGCTCGTCCGGCTTGGCGCTACGACGATAAATATGCGCCACATGCCAGCTCTCTTTGCGGTTGAGGACGTACGGGAGATGATAGCGGGTGGTGCTTTTTCCGAAACCAATAAATGCGCAATGTAGGGTCATGGTTCAGTCCTTTTTGACTTTGAATTATCCCTACCATACTGCAAGTCTCTAAAAGCAAACATCCCCATTTTTCTCCATTTTGCCCGAAGTAAGATGGGCAAAAAAAAGCCAGCGCGAGGCTGGCTACAAATAATACTGGAAGCAATGTGAGCAATGTCGTGCTTTCAGGTTCTCCGTAAGGGTCTCCCTGAATGCATGGCAATAATAATCATTATCATTCGCACTTGTCTAGCGCTTTTTAACAAAAAACAGCAGTTGACGAAATTTTGCGGCTCGGAGATGGTTACAGGGACAACTAAACGCCCACCCTGGGAAAGGAGAGAAGGAATGAGCACGAGTGAAATAGTGATCCGCCACGTTGAAGCCAACGATGCAGAAGCATTACGTCAGATGAACATGCATCCGGATGTCTATCACTCCACTCTACAAATTCCTCATCCTTCCATGGAAATGTGGCACGAACGCGTGATGCGCAAGCCCGGCAGACGGCAGCTCGTCGCCTGCATCGACGACCGGGTGGTCGGCCATCTGGCGCTGGAGGTGATGGAAAACCCGCGTCGCAGCCATGTTGCCACCTTTGGGATAAGCATCGCACCGGCGTTTCAGAACCGCGGGGTCGGTAGTGCGCTGATGCGGGAGATGGTGAACCTGTGCGATAACTGGCTGCGCGTCGAGCGAATAGAATTGACGGTGTTTGTCGATAATCCTGCGGGGATCGGCCTGTACCGGAAGTTCGGGTTCGAGATAGAAGGCACCGGCAAGAACTACGCCCTGCGCAACGGGGAATACGTCGATGCGTATTATATGGCGCGGATGAAATAATGGGTCCGAAAAGCGCCCGGCGGCGCTCCGCTTGCAGGACCTACAAAACCGTAGGCTCGGCAAACGCAGTGCCGCCGGGCAAAAAATCAGTACCCTGCCGTTAAATCATCCACTGTACGCGGGTCCGAGGCACCATACAGCGTGCCGTCCGGGCCGACCATTATGCTCTGGGTGCTGCCCATCGCCTCTTTGACGGCCACCTTCTGACCTTTGTCTGCCAGCAGTTTCAGGGTATCCGGGCTAAAGCCCTTCTCCACCCGCAGCTCATCCGGCAGCCATTGATGATGGAAGCGTGGCGCATTGGTCGCTTCGGCGACGTTCATCCCAAAGTCGATGGTATTCACCACCATTTGCAGTACGGTGGTGATAATCCGGCTGCCGCCTGGGCTGCCGGTCACCAGCCAGGTTTTCCCATCTTTGACCACGATGGTCGGTGACATCGACGACAGCGGACGCTTATGCGGCCCGACGGCGTTCGCCTCCCCACCGACCAGACCGTACACGTTCGGCACGCCCGGTTTGGCCGAGAAATCATCCATCTGGTTATTCATCAGGATGCCGCTGTTCCCCGCCACAATGCCCGTACCGAACGTGGTGTTCAGGGTGTACGTCACCGCCACCGCGTTACCGTCTTTATCCACCACCGAGAAATGGGTGGTCTGATTGCTTTCATACGGCGCCAGTTTGCCGGGGCGGATTTGGCTCGACGGTTTGGCCTTATTCAGGTCGATTTCGGCGGCGATGGATTTGGCGTAATCCTTGCTGGTCAGCGCCTGCCACGGCACTTTGACGAAATCCGGGTCGCCGAGGTATTCCGAGCGGTCGGCGTAGGCGTGCTTTTCGGCCTCCGCCATCACCTGCATCGCATCGGCGCTGCCGAAACCGTATTTATGCACATCGAAGTTTTCCAGGATGTTCAGGATTTCAACGATATGAATGCCCCCGGACGACGGCGGCGGCATGGAGAACACCTGATAGCCGCGGTAATCGCCGCTGATAGGCTCTCGCTCCACCGCTTTGTAGTTCGCCAAATCGTCTTTGGTTATCAGCCCGCCGTTCTTTTTCATTTCCCCGGCGATCTGGTCAGCAATCGGCCCTTTATAGAATGCCTCCGGGCCGTTCTCAGCAATCATCTCCAGGCTTTTCGCCAGGTTGGCCTGCACCAGCCTGTCGCCCTTTTTCAGCGGCTCGCCGTTTTTCCAGAATATGGCTTTACTTTTTTCATGATTGGGAATGACTTCACTGCCGTAGGTTTTCAGATCATCGGCCAGCGCATCGTTCACGGTAAAGCCCTCTTTCGCGAGCTTGATGGCCGGGCGCACCACTTTGTTGAGCGGCATCGTGCCGTACTCTTTCAGCGCCAGCGAGAAACCAGCCACCGTGCCCGGCGTGCCGGACGCCAGATGCGAGGTCAGCGATTTTTTGCTGTCAGGATTGCCCTGATCGTCGAGGAACATATCGCGGGTGGCCTGCGCCGGGGCCATTTCACGGAAATCAATCGCCGTGGTTTTCCCGTCTTTGGTGCGCAGCAGCATAAACCCGCCGCCGCCGAGATTCCCCGCCTGCGGGTGCGTCACCGCCAGCGCGTAACCCACGGCCACCGCGGCATCGACCGCATTTCCGCCCTGTTTGAGGATCTCCACGCCAACGTGAGTGGCCATTTCATCCACCGACGCGACCATGCCCTGCCGGGCACGTACCGGGTGGAAAACATCCTCTTCAACACCATACGACACCGGCGGTGCCGCGGGTGACGGCGTGTTGGCCGCCACGCTGAAACTGCCTCCTGCCAGCAGAGCAGCAATCGCCGCCCCGCGCCAAAAACGGGTTTCAATCATTGTTATTCTCCAGGTGAAAGGGTCATGCGCCCGCTTAAGCCTGGTTCAGAATTCCTAAAAAATCATCGTAATGGCGAATTGGAGGTAAACTTAAGAAAGCCCCCACTGGGGAGGAGGAAAAGATGAAAACTTTAATTTTTCTGACGGCGCTTGTGCCGTTTGCCGTTTTAGCACAGCCACTGAACCCGACCAATAACCCTAATCAGCCGGGGTACGTGATCCCCAGCCAGCAACGCATGAAGACCGAAATGCAAACGCAGCAGCTGCAACAGAAAGGGATGTTGAACCAGCAGGTGCAAACCCAGACGCAGGTCCAGCAGCAGCATCTGCAAACGCAGATGAACAACAACCAGCAGCGGGTGTTAAACGGCCAGCCGGGGGAGCAGGTGCTGCCGAACACCCAAGGCGGGATGTTAAGCGGCAGCAATAGCGACTCAATGCTGAACAGTTCGCCGCAGCACATGCTGCCGCAAACGCAGAACGGTGACCTGCTGAGTACCCCGTCTAACCCGCAGCCGCTGTCTCGTTAAACTTAGCGGAAGTCCGGGCCGATAACGTCAATCGCATCGGTACAGATGCAGTCCACGCCCCAGCGCAGCAGCTCTGATGCGCGCTGGGGTTTGTTCACCGTGTACACCAGAATGTGCAGCCCCGCCGCTTTGAGCATCTTCACGCGCGCTTCGTCCAGCAACCGATGATTCAGGTGAATCGACACGCAGCCCAGACGCGTGGTCAGCGCCTGCCAGTCATCGCGCCAGTCGTCGAGCAATAACCCGCGCGGCAGTTCGGGGGCCGCTTCTTGCGCCGCCTCCAAAGCGTCGATTTCAAATGACGACAGCAGCGGCGGCACCCTGCCTGCCCACAGCTCACGCGCGGCCAGCGCCACGGTTTTGCCGGTCAGCGGCCCGGTTCCGGTGGACGGTTTGATTTCGATGTTGGCCATCATGCCGTGCTGGTGACAACGTTCTGCCACCTGCGAGAGCAGCGGCAGCGGTTCGCCTTTAAATTCATGGCTGAACCAGCTCCCGGCATCGACGTGCAGCAGTTCGTTCCACGTCAGCTTCCCCGCCACGCCCCAGCCGTTGCTGGTCCGCTCCAGGTTGTCATCGTGCAACAGAAAAATCTGCCCGTCCTGCGACAGCTTGGCGTCAAACTCGATCATCGTATGCCCGTAATGTGCGCCAACGTCAATCGCCGCGAGGGTGTTTTCCGGGGCTCGTTTCCCGCCGCCACGATGGGCGACGATACGGGGATAAGGCCAGTGGCTCATATGCGTTGTCCTGTTTCGCCATCAAACAGGTGCAGATGGTTTTCCGGCAGATGCAGCCACAGCGTGCTGCCCGCCTGCGGGCGATGCTGATGCGGCAAGCGCACCACCATTTTTTGCTCACCCCAGCGGCCGTGCGCGAGGTTATCTGCACCCAAAATTTCCAGCGTATCCATCACCAGGGGTACGCCGCCTTCGGCCTGCGAGCTTAGCGCAATATGCTCCGGACGGATACCCAGCGTCATGCTGCGCCCGGCGTAGCCGCGATACTGCCAGTTCAGCGGTAACGCCATGCCGCTGGCGAGTTCGAAATGCGTGCCGGAGGCGCTGACCCGTCCGTCGAGCAGGTTCATCGCCGGGCTGCCGATAAAGCTCGCCACGAAGCGGCTGGCGGGCTTTTCATACACTTCCACCGGGGTGCCTATCTGTTCGGCGATGCCTTTGTTCATCACCATCACCCGCTGCGCGAGCGTCATGGCCTCGACCTGGTCGTGGGTCACATACAGCGAGGTGGTATTCAGGCGGCGGTGCAGCTGTTGCAGCTCCAGACGCATCTGCACCCGCAGCTTGGCATCGAGGTTAGAGAGCGGTTCGTCGAACAGGAACACCGCCGGGTCACGGACAATCGCTCGCCCCATCGCCACGCGCTGGCGCTGACCGCCGGAGAGCTCGCGCGGACGACGCGTTAACAAATGTTCCAGCTCAAGAATACGCGCCGCCTCTTTCACCCGCTCGGCGATATGCCCTTTGCCCATGCCGCGGATTTTCAGGCCCCAGGCCATGTTCTCTTCTACGCTCATATGCGGATACAGCGCGTAGTTCTGGAACACCATCGCAATGCCACGCTCTTTCGGCTCCAGCTCGGTCACGCGCTGGCGGTCAATCCAGATATCCCCGCTGGAGACGCGCTCCAGCCCGGCAACCATTCGCAGCAGCGTCGATTTGCCGCAGCCCGACGGGCCGACCATCACGATAAACTCCCCGTCTGAGACATCCAGCGTCAGCGGCTGGATAACCTGGGTTTTGCCATTGTCCCAGCTCTTGGTTACTGCCTGTAATTTCAGTCCTGCCATCTTGGTTATTTCTCACTGTCCACTAAACCACGCACGAACGCGCGCTGCATGGCTAAAACGATAATGACCGGTGGGATCAGCGTCAGCAGCATCGCCGCCATCACCTGATTCCACGCGGTGGTGCCTTCGCCGGTGGCGATCATGCCTTTAATACCCGCCACCGCCGTGCCGAGATTGACGTCGGTGACGATCAGCAGCGGCCACAGATACTGGTTCCAGCCGTAGATAAAGGTGATCACGAACAGCGCCGCCAGGTTGGTTTTCGACAGCGGCAGCACGATGTCACGGAAAAAACGCATCGGCGATGCGCCGTCAATTCGCGCCGCTTCTATCAGCTCGTCCGGCAGGGTCATAAAGAACTGGCGGAACAGGAAGGTGGCGGTCGCCGAGGCCATCAGCGGCAGCGTCAGGCCGGTGTAGCTGTCGAGCAGCTTGAGGTTGGCGATCACTTCCACCGTCGGGAAAATACGCACCTCGACCGGCAACATCAGGGTGATAAAAATCATCCAGAAGAACAGGTTACGCAGCGGAAAGCGGAACCAGACGATGGCGAATGCCGACAGCATCGACACCGCGATTTTGCCCACCGTGATGGTGAACGCCATGATGAAACTGTTGAGCAGCATCAGCCAGAACGGCGCACTGTTGGCCCCGACGCCACGCAGCCAGATGAGCTTCATGTTCTCCAGCAAATGCGAGCCGGGCACCAGCGTCATTGGGGTGGCAAAGACCGCTTTGTCATCCAGGGTTGCCGCCACAAACGCGACGTACAGCGGGAACAGGACAACCGCAATCCCGAGGATCAACATACTGTGGCTGAACCAGGTCAGCCCGCGACGATGTTCAATCATTGATAGCGCACCTTACTTTCGACATAACGGAACTGCACCACCGTCAGGATAATCACCAGCGCCATCAGCACCACCGACTGCGCCGCCGATGCGGACAGATCCAGCCCGGCAAAACCTTCGCGGTAAATTTTGTAGATAAGCGTGGTGGTGGCCTGCACCGGGCCGCCTGCCGTTGCGGCATCGATAACCGGGAAGGTGTCGAAGAAGGCGTACACCAGATTGACCACCAGCAGGAAGAAACTCACCGGGGCAATCAGCGGTAGCGCAATCGCGAAGAAGCGACGCACCGGCCCGGCACCGTCAATCGCGGCGGCTTCCACCAGCGAGCGAGGAATCGACTGTAACGCGGCGAAGAAGAACAGGAAGTTGTAGCTGATTTGCTTCCACACCGAGGCGAACACCACCAGGAACATCGCCTGGCCGCTGTTCTGCGCGTGGTTCCAGTTGTATCCGATCAACTCCAGCCAATGGGTAATCAACCCGCGTCCGGGGTTGAAGAGGAAAATCCACAGCACCGCCGCGATGGCCGGGGCCACGGCGTAAGGCAGCAACATCAGGGTCTGATACAGACGGCTACCGCGCACCACGTAATCGACCAGGGCGGCAAAAAACAGCGAGACCAACAGGCCACTGATGGTCACCAGACCGCTGAATTTCATGGTGGTCCAGAAAGAGTCCAGGTAGTAGCTGTCGTGAAACAGGGCGATGAAGTTGTCGAAGCCGACAAACTCGCTGGACAGCCCAAACGGATCCACGCTCTGGAGGGAGTACCACAGCGCTTCGCCCGCAGGCCAGATAAAGAAAATGACGGTAATCGCCAGCTGTGGCGCGACCAGCACATAGGGCAGCCAGCGCGAGCGAAAGACCGGACGGGATGATGACATAGTTTGACTCTTTTTCAGAAAACGCCGGGTGGCGGCCTACATGAGGCAATTCGTAGGCCGGGCAAGCGCAGCGCCACCCGGCATTTCACCGGTTACGATTTGGTCGACTTCTCGAAACGGCGCAGCAGCTGATTACCCCGCTCGACGGCGGAATCCAGTGCCTGCTGCGGGGTTTTCTTACCGGTCCACACCGATTCCAGTTCTTCATCCACGATGGTGCGGATCTGCGGCATGTTGCCCAAACGCAGGCCTTTGGTGAACGGCAACGGCGGCTTGTTCAGCATCTGACGGGTGGCGATATCCGCGCCTGGGTTCTTGTCATAGAAACCCTGCTGGCGGGTCAAATCGTAAGCCGCGGTGGTGATCGGCAGATAGCCGGTTTTCTGGTGCCATTCGGCGGCGATTTCCGGTTTGGTCAGGAAGTCGAGGAACTCGGCCACACCCTTGTAGGTCTCTTTATCTTTGCCCTGCATCACCCACAGGCTGGCGCCGCCGATGATGGCGTTTTGCGGGGCACCTTTCGCGTCGGCGTCGTACGGCATCATGCCGACGCCATAGTTAAATTTGGCGTACTGACGAATGTCTGCCAGCGAACCGGAAGAGGCGGTAGTGATGGCGCAATCGCCGTTATAGAACTTCTCGGTCGATTCATCTTTACGCCCGAAGTAGCTGAAATCGCCCTTCTTGTTCAGCGCTTCCAGCATCGCGATGTGCTTCACCTGCGCCGGCTGGTTGAATTCCAGGACCGCATCGGTGCCGTCAAAACCGTTGTTTTGGCTGGCGAATGGCAGGCCGTTCCAGGCGCTGAAGTTTTCCAGTTGGATCCAGCCCTGCCAGCCGCTGGCGTAGCCGCACTTCATGCCTGCCGCTTTCAGCTTGGCGGTGTAATCGGCGAGATCCTGCCAGGTTTTCGGCGGCTGATCCGGGTTTAATCCGGCTTTCTTAAAGGCATCTTTGTTGTAGTACAGCACCGGGGTGGAGCTGTTAAACGGCTGGCTCAGCAGATGACCGGTTTTGGAGTCGGTGTAGTAACCGGACACGGTCGGCACAAACTGGGATTCGTCAAACGGGATGCCCGCGTCTTTAAACACTTCGTACACCGGCTTGATGGCTTTCGAGGCCATCATGGTGGCGGTGCCGACTTCATAAACCTGCAATAAAGCAGGCGCGTTCCCGGTGCGGAAGGCCGCAATCCCTGCCGCCAGGCTCTGTTCGTAGTTGCCTTTGTACACCGGCACAATTTTGTAATCGGGATGGGTGTCGTTAAAACGCTGGGCGAGGGAGTCAACTTCTTTGCCTAACTCCCCTTCCATGGAGTGCCAGAACGGAACGGTAGTAACAGCCATGGCCTGGGAGGCAAAGGCCAGACCCAACGTCAGAGCTAAAGCGGTGTGTCGTAACGATGTCATTCGGTTATCTCTCTTGTTGTGCCGGATGCGCGAAATCACGCGTTTTTGTTCGCAACACAACATGACATGGGCGTATGACAGAAATAGAACCGGGAGATGACGGAGAGGTTACAGCCAGGCTTCAGGGAGGTGATGGAATGGTGACGGTGGAGGGGGGGTTGTGCGGTTAGATACCCTCACCCCGGCCCTCTCCCTGAGGGAGAGGGAGAAAAGAAGGTTCCCTCTCCCTCAGGGAGAGGCTTAGGGTGAGGGGGTTTTACTCAACCACCCAAATAGGCGCTGCGTACCGCTTCGTTTGCCAGTAACGCATCGCCGGTATCTTCCAGCACCACGTGACCGTTCTCCAGCACGTAGCCTCGGTCAGCCAGCTTCAGCGCCTGATTGGCGTTCTGCTCAACGAGGAAGATGGTCATCCCCTCTTTGCGCAGTTGCTCAATGGTGTCGAAAATCTGCTGGATGATGATCGGCGCCAGGCCGAGCGACGGCTCGTCGAGCAGCAGCAGACGCGGCTGGCTCATCAGCGCCCGGCCAATCGCCAGCATCTGCTGTTCCCCGCCGGACATGGTGCCCGCTCGCTGAATACGTCGCTCCCACAGACGCGGAAACAGTTCGTATACCCACTTAATTCGGGCGTGATACTCGCTGCGGTCGGCAAAGAAGCCGCCCATCGCCAGGTTCTCTTCCACGGTCATCCGGGAGAAAACGCGACGCCCTTCCGGCACAATCGCCACCGCTTCACGCATGATTTTTGCGGTCTGCCAGTCGGTAATATCTTTGCCATCAAAGGTGACGCGCCCACTGGTCGCCCGTGGGTCACCGCACAGGGTGCCGAGCAGCGTGGTTTTACCCGCGCCGTTGGCCCCGATCAGGGTGACAATTTCGCCCTGATTGATGTGCAGGCTTACCTCATGCAGCGCCTGGATTTTGCCGTAGTGGGCGCTGACTTTGTCAAAGGACAACATGACTTTTTCCATCTTATGCCTCACCCAAATAGGCGCGAATAACGTCAGGGTTATTGCGGATTTCTTCCGGTGATCCGTTCGCCAGCGGCGTGCCCTGATTCACCACGTAAATACGGTCTGAAATACCCATCACCAGCTTCATGTCGTGCTCAATCAACAGAATGGTGGTGTTGTGATGGCTACGCAGTTCGGCAATCAGCTCGTCCAGCTCTTTGGTCTCTTTCGGGTTCAGACCCGCCGCCGGTTCGTCGAGCATCAGGATTTCCGGCTGGGTCACCATGCAGCGGGCGATTTCCAGTCGGCGCTGGTCACCGTAGGCGAGGTTGCTCGCCTGGCGGTTAGCGTGCGCCAGCAGGCCGATACGATCGAGCCAGGTGGCGGCGCGATCCAGCGCTTCACTTTGCGCTTTACGAAACGCTGGGGTTTTCAGCAGCCCGGAGAAGACGCCGGTTTTCAGCTGCTGATGTTGCGCGACCAGCAGGTTTTCAATCACCGTCATTTCACGGAACAGGCGCACGTGCTGGAAGGTCCGCACCACGCCCATCTGGGCGATTTGCTGGCCCGGCAGGCCTTCAAGATGCTTATCGCGCAGCATAATGCTGCCGCCGGTTGGCTTGTAGAACCCGGTCAGGCAGTTAAAGACCGTGGTTTTCCCCGCGCCGTTCGGGCCAATCAGCGAAACGATTTCCTGCGGGTGCAGTTCAAGATTGACGTTATTGACCGCCAACAGGCCGCCAAATCGCATCATCAGACCGTTAACGGATAATAATGGCTGACTCATGCCTGATCTCCTTTGGTCTGTCCATTCTTCAGTTTCAGCTGTGGACGGGTCATCGGCAGCAAGCCTTGTGGACGCCAGATCATCATCAGAACCATTAAACCACCCAGCATTAACATGCTGTATTCGTTGAAATCACGCATCAGCTCACGCGATACCACCAGCAGGACTGCCGCCAGAATGACCGCGAACTGCGAGCCCATTCCACCGAGCACCACAATCGCTAACACAAATGCCGATTCGGCGAAGGTGAACGATTCCGGGCTGACGAAGCCCTGACGGGCGGCGAACAATGTTCCGGCGAAACCGGCAAACGCGGCGCTGATGGTGAACGCCGTCAGCTTGATGCGCGTCGGGCTCAGGCCCAGCGAACGGCAGGCGATTTCATCTTCACGCAGCGCTTCCCACGCGCGGCCTAGCGGCATACGCAGCAGGCGGTTAATCACGAACAGCGTGACAACCACCAACAGCAGCGCCACCAGATAGAGGAAAATAACGCGGTCGTTCGGGTCGTACTTCATGTTGAAGAAGTTGCTGAAGGTATCCCAGCCGCCTTCGCGTGTGGTCCGGCTGAACTCCAGACCGAACAGCGTCGGTTTCGGGATCTGGCTGATCCCGTTCGGGCCGCCGGTGATTTCGGTATTGTTGAGCAGCAGAATACGCACAATTTCGCCGAAGCCGAGGGTGACAATCGCCAGGTAGTCTCCGCGCAGGCGCAGCACCGGGAAGCCGAGCAGGAAACCGGCAGCGGCAGAGACCAGGCCCGCCAACGGCAGACAGGTCCAGAAGCCGAGACCGTAATAGTGATTCAGCAACGCAAAGGTGTACGCCCCAATGGCGTAGAAGCCACCGTAGCCCAGCACCAGCAGGCCGGACAGCCCCACCACCACGTTCAGCCCAAGGCCGAGAATAATGTAGATCATGGTCAGGGTGGCGATATCAATGGTGCCGCGAGACACCATAAACGGCCACGCCACGGCAATCACCAACAGCGCAATCAGGAACAGCTTCTGTTTAACGGTTGAACCGTCAATTGCTGGCAGAACAAACTTCGGTCCGGAAACGCTCTTCAGGCCTTTCTGCACCATCGGACGCAGCAGCTGGAAGATAAACACCACCGCGGTGCCGATGTAAATCCACTGCCAACGGATATCCGCCGCGGAATTGACGACCAGCTTCGTCCCGCTCAGCGAAAGCTGAACGCCCATAAACACGCCAGCCAGCACGAAGAACATGGCGGCAGACAGCAGCGCCATCGCAAAATGCATCGGTTTCATACTTTTTCTACCTCCGGACGACCCAGGATCCCGGTCGGCATTACCAGCAGCACCACAATCAGCAGCGCGAACGACACCACGTCTTTGTATTCGGTACTCAGGTAAGCGGAGGAGAGCGCTTCGGCTACGCCCAGGATAAGGCCGCCGATCATCGCCCCCGGAATGCTGCCGATGCCGCCCAGAACCGCCGCAGTAAAGGCTTTCATCCCAGCCATAAAGCCAATGTACGGGTTAATCACCCCGTAGAACTGACCAAGCAGTACGCCCGCCACCGCCGCCATGGCGGCACCGATGACGAACGTCAGGGCAATCACACGGTCAGTGTTAATGCCGAGCAGGCTCGCCATTTTCAGGTCTTCTGCACAGGCACGACAGGCGCGCCCCATGCGGGAGTAGCGGATGAACACGGTCAGGGCCAGCATCGCCACAAAGGTTACCACCCAGATAACCAACTGCATGGTGGTGATGGAGGCAGAGAAGCTTTCGCTACTGCCGATAATCCACTGGCCGTTGAACAGGCTTGGCAGGGCGATATCGCGCGAGCCTTCGGTCAGGCTGACGTAGTTTTGCAGGAAGATGGACATCCCGATGGCGGAGATCAGCGCAATCAGGCGTTTGGAGCTACGAACCGGGCGATAAGCGACCCGTTCAATGCTCCAGCCGTAGGCGCTGGCGATGACAATCGCCCCGACGAATCCGGCCCCCACCAGCAGCCAGCTGGTGTCGATGCCCATCATCATCAGCGCGGCGATAATCATGAACGACACATAGCTGCCGATCATATACACCTCGCCGTGGGCGAAGTTGATCATCCCGATAATGCCGTACACCATGGTGTAACCGATGGCGATCAGCGCGTAGGTGCTTCCCAGCGTGACGCCGTTAAACATCTGCTGCAGGAAATAAAGAAACTGCTCTGACATAAAGGAACCTTTTTATAACCGCCCGGCAGGTATACGGGCGGTGGGATAACTCGTCTTCTTCTTATTTGGCGACGCTGGACGACCCGTCCGCATGCCACTGGAAGACACCAAATTCAAATCCCTTCAGATCGCCTTTCTCATCCCAGTTCAGCGGCCCAATCACGGTTTTTGCACCGTTTGCTTTCAAATCTTTAATCAACGCCTGCGGATCTTCGCTACCGGTGCGGTTCATGGCGGTGGCCAGAGACTGCACTGCGGCATAGGTTATCCACACATACGGGCCGCTCGGATCTTTCTTCTCGGCTTTCAGCGCATCAACGATACCTTTGTTGGCTGGGTCCTGGTCATAGCGTTTCGGCATTGTGACCAGCATCCCTTCGCCTGCGGCACCGGCGATGTTAGACAGGGAAGCGTTACCCACGCCTTCCGGGCCCATGAACTGCGTTTTCAGGCCAACGGAACGCGCCTGACGCAGGATCTGCCCCATTTCCGGGTAGTAGCCGCCGTAGTAAACGAAGTCGATATTTTCTTTTTGCAGACGGGCGACCAGCGCGGAAAAGTCTTTCTCCCCGGCGGTAATGCCGTCGAAGAACACCACGTTCGCGCCACTCTTCTTCAGGCTATCCTGCACGGAACGCGCCAGGCCTTCGCCGTACTGCTGTTTGTCATGAATGATAGCGATACGCTGCGGTTTCACTTTTTCCACAATGTATTTGGCGGCGGTCGGGCCCTGGGAGGAGTCGAGGCCCGCGGTACGCATGATGTACTGATAGCCGCGCTGGGTCAGCTCCGGATTGGTTGCGCCAGGGGTTATCATCAGAATGCCTTCGTCTTCGTAAATGTCAGACGCTGGCTGCGTGGAAGAGGAGCACAGGTGCCCGATAACGTATTGAATGCCGTCGTTAACCACTTTGTTGGCGACCGCTACGGCCTGTTTTGGGTCACAGGCATCGTCATATTCGACGGCAACCAGTTTGTCGCCCTTGATGCCGCCCGCCGCGTTAATGTCTTTTATCGCCTGGCGTGCGCCGTTGAATTCCATGTCGCCCCACTGCGCGACCGGGCCAGACATCGCCCCAATCACCGCGACCTTAATATCCTTCGCCAGGGCTGATTGCGTCATCGCCAATGCAATCATTCCCGCAATCAATGTTTTCGCATTCCGTTTCATCTTCAATCCCCATTCGTGATGTTATTTGTATATATTTTGTATTTATCTGGTTAAAAAGCATTCTGTACTTTTAATGCACAACGCTATTTTTACCAGTCTCTTTAATGGTTTAGCGATGCTTTTTGCCAAAAACCTGACTAAAATCTCTATTTTTCAGTCGATTAAGAAAAGATAATATTCTGTATTCAGCCAGAGTTAAACAAAAAAAAGCGCCGTTTTCAGCATAAAATAAGGGTACAAAGAACCGAATAAATCACTACCTTTCAGGTTAAAATTCTGCTTATTTTTCGATCCATGACGCATTGCACTGCCACGACGATCGACGGAAAACGAATCCGCTGTCATTCAGTCTAAAAATAGAAATCGGTTAATCGCGATTTTCGATACACTCAGGGCAATATTTTTTGACGGGTAGCTTCACATGAAACTGACGGTAATCAGGCTGACGGCGCTCAGCGAGCAGGACCATATCGATCTCGGCAAGATTTGGCCGGAATACAGTTCATCGTCTTTGCAGATGGATGACGAGCATCGGATCTACGCCGCACGGTTCAACGACAGGCTGTTAGGCGCGGTTCGGGTGACGCTGAAGGGCAACCAGGGCGCGCTGGATTCGTTGCGTATTCGTGACATCACCCGTCGCCGGGGCGTGGGTCAGTATTTGATAGAAGAAGTGCTGCGCGAGAATTCGACCATCGCAGGGTGGTGGATGGCGGATGTGGGTGTTGAAGACCGGGAAGCGATGGCGGCGTTTATGTCCGCAGTCGGGTTTGCGGCGCACGATAACGGTTGGGTGAAGGGTTAACCGAGCGGCACTTCCCCTCACCCTAACCCTCTCCCCAAAGGGGCGAGGGGACTGTTTTGCTCCCTCTCCCTTTTAGGGAGAGGGCCGGGGTGAGGGTGCTTTTAATTATTTGGCGTCGGTGGCGGTGCCGTTGGCATGCCAGGTGAACACGCCGAACTCAAAACCTTTCAGGTCACCTTTCTTATCCCAGCTCAGCGGACCCATGACGGTATCGACGCTGTTCGCTTTCAGCCATTCAGCAATCTTCACCGGGTCGTCGCTCTGGTTCAGGCCAGCATTCAGAGACTGAATGGCTGCATAGGTGGTCCACACGAACGCCCCGCTCGGATCCTGTTTCTTGGCTTTGATCGCATCCACAATCGGTTTGTTGGCCGGAACCTGATCGTAGTTCTTCGGCTTGGTCACCAGCAGACCTTCCGCAGAATCACCGGCGATGTTAGACAGCGATACGTTGGCCACGCCTTCCGGGCCCATGAACTGAGTTTTCAGCCCAGCGGCACGCGCCTGGCGCAGGATCTGCCCCATTTCCGGGTGGTAGCCGCCGTAGTAGACGAAGTCGATGTTCTCTTTCTTCAGACGCGCCACCAGGGTGGAGAAGTCTTTCTCCCCGGCGGTGATGCCGTCAAAGAACACCACGTTAGCGCCGCCTTTTTTCAGGGGGTCCTGCACCGCACGGGCCAGACCTTCGCCGTACTGCTGCTTGTCATGAACAATCGCGATGCGCTTCGGCTTCACGGTGTTGAGAATGTATTTTGCCGCCGTTGGACCCTGGTCAGAGTCCAGACCGGTGGTACGCAGGATCAGATTGTAACCGCGCGCAGTCAGCTCCGGAGCGGTCGCCGCCGGGGTGATCATCAGAATGCCTTCGTCTTCATAAATGTCAGACGCTGGCTGCGTGGAGGAGGAGCACAGGTGCCCGATAACGTATTTGATGCCATCGTTGACGACTTTGTTCGCTACCGCCACGGCTTGTTTCGGGTCGCAGGCATCGTCATATTTTACGATTTCGAGTTTATTGCCTTTGATACCGCCCTTGGCGTTAATATCCGCCACGGCCTGCTCAGCCCCGGTGAACTCCTGATCGCCATACTGCGCTACCGGGCCAGACATTGCCCCCACGACGGCAATTTTAATCTCTTCGGCCATCGCCATGTGGCTCATCGCCAACGCGATACATCCTGCCAGTAACGCTTTACCCTTCATATTCATCCTGAGATTCCCCATTGTGATGGTGATTGCTTTTGTTGTGATGTTGTTATGCAGCGCTTTATTTCTGTTTTAGGTCTGCCACCCGCGCTTTTGCAGCATACTCTGCTAAAACATACCCGATTTTTTAGCTTTTGGAACGAGAATTTTGAGGGTTATGTAACAGAAACGTGACAAAAAAAAGCCGCTCCGGAGAGCGGCAAGCCATTACTGGCTGAGGGAGCGTCGAATAATGTCCAGCGCCTTACGGAACTGCGCGTCAGGAATGGTGAGAGGGTAAAGGAAGCGGATCACGTTGCCGTAAACACCACAGCTCAGCAGCAACAGGCCCTCTTTCATCGCCTTGTCCTGCACCTGTTTGGTAAATTCCGGGGACGGCGCGCCGGTCTGCGGATCGTTGAATTCCACGGCGACCATCGCCCCCTGGGCGCGAACGTCGACGATATGTGGGCAATCGGCTTTGGCATTGTTCAGCACTTCCACCAGATGATGACCGAGCTTTGCGGCACGCGAACAAAGTTCCTCTTCGTCGATGATGTCGAGCACCGCATGCGCCGCCGCGACCGCCAGCGGGTTACCGGCGTAGGTGCCGCCGAGACCGCCAGGGGCCGGGGCGTCCATCACGTCGGCACGGCCCGCCACCGCTGACAGCGGCATCCCACCGGCCAGGCTTTTCGCCATGGTCATCAGGTCGGGCTTGACGTCGTAATGTTCCATCGCAAACAGTTTGCCGGTTCGGGCGAAGCCGGTCTGCACTTCATCGGCAATCAGCAGAATACCGTGGGTGTCACACAGCTTACGCAGAGCCTGCATAAAATCGGCAGGGGCGACGTTGAAACCACCCTCGCCCTGCACCGGCTCCAGAATAATGGCCGCGACCTGATCCGGGGCGATATCCGCTTTGAAGATGCGCTCCAGGCTGTGCATCGCATCAGCGGTGCTGACCCCGTGCGCCGCATTCGGGTACTGACCGTGGTAGACGGAACCCGGGAACGGGCCGAAACCGATTTTGTACGGGGCCACTTTGCCGGTCAGCGCCATGGTCATAAAGGTACGGCCGTGGAAGCCGCCGCCAAAGGTGATCAGCCCCGGGCGTTTGGTGTAGGCGCGGGCAATTTTCACCGCGTTTTCGACCGCTTCAGCGCCGGTGGAGAAGAATGCGGTTTTCGCCGGGCCGTTGACCGGCACACGGTCGTTGATGCGTTCGGCCAGCGAGATATAGCTTTCGTAAGGGACAATCTGATAGGCAGTGTGGGTGAAGGCCTGCAGCTGTTTTTCAATTGCCGCAACGATTTTGGGATGGCGATGGCCGGTGTTGAGCACCGCAATCCCGGCGGCGAAATCAATCACCTCGTTGCCTTCCACGTCCCACAGGGTGGAATTTTCGGCTTTCTCGGCATAGAAGCCACACATCACGCCAATCCCACGCGGTGTCGCCTGTAAGCGGCGCTGATTCAGTTCAGTGTTTTTCATCGACCTTACCCCATCTCAAATACGTTTAGTGTTAACAACTTTGAAACAATACAAGTGTTTTACTCTCTGAGCGGTTCTATAATCGAGTACCAGTTTTGAATAATTGAGGGATCCAATTGCGTTCTTTAGTGTGCGATCTCCTGCAACTGCGTCTGGATGAACAGCCTGACGATAAATTGCACAAGAAGCTGTACAACGCCGTGCGCCTGTCGATCCTCGACGGCAGCCTGCCACCACAAAGTCGCCTGCCGCCGTCCCGCGATCTCGCCAGCCAGTTACGCTTATCGCGCAACACGGTGCTGACCGTGTATGAGCAGTTGCTGGCCGAGGGCTATATCGTTTCCCGTTCCGGGAGCGGCACCTTCGTGGCGAAAACCGTGCCGGACGCGCTGCTGTTCGCTCCCGGCAGCCATCAGGAACATGCCAGCGACTCACGCAGCGTGAGCTTTTCAGAACGCGGCCAGGCGCTGCTGGCACACCGCCGCGCCAGTCCACGCCAGTGGGGTGCTTTTTTGCCCGGCGTGCCGGACGTGAACGAGTTTCCTCATGCCCTGCTGCGTAAAATCCATACCCGCATCAGCCGGAAACCGCAGGCAATGCAGCTCTCTTACAGTCCCTCCGGCGGCAGCCCGGCGCTGCAACAGGCGCTGATGGAGTATCTGCGGGTAGCGCGGTCGGTGCGCTGTACGCCGGACCAAATCCTGATAACCGAAGGCATTCATCAGGCCATTGATCTGGTATCACGCATGTTGTGTAACCCCGGGGATCGCGCATGGATTGAGGAGCCCGCCTATTGGGGCATTCGCAACGTGCTGCAGATGAATGGGGTAACGTTACAGGCGGTGGATGTCGACCTGAGCGGCATGAACCCACCAGAGCCGGGCCAGACGCCGCCCCGGCTGATTTTCGTGACGCCGTCGCATCAGTATCCGCTCGGCTGTGTGATGAGTCTCGAACGCCGTCAGCGTCTGCTGGCGGTGGCGCGACAAACCGGCAGCTGGATTGTGGAAGACGATTACGACAGTGAGTTTCGCTTCTCCGGCCAGCCAATCCCGGCTTTGCAGGGGCTGGTCGAAGACGCGCCGGTGATTTACATCGGCACCTTCAGTAAAACCATGTGGCCGGGTATGCGGTTGGGCTATGTGGTGCTCCCGCGTCCCCTGGCGCAATCATTACGCACCGCCCATGCCGAACTGTATCGCAGCGGCCGTTTGCTCGACCAGGACGCGCTGGCGCTGTTTATCCGCGAGGGACATTACACCGCCCATATTCGCCGGATGCGACTGCTGTATGCCCGCCGACGTCAGCGGCTGACGGGCCTGATAACCGATTATCTCGGCAAAGAGGCACTGAGCGAATTTAACGATAACGCCGGGCTGCATCTGGTACTGAAGCTCGACGCCGAGTGTGATGACGTGGCGCTGGCGCAAAAAGCCAATGAAAAAGGGGTGCTGGTGCGACCGCTGTCGCGGTATTACCTGAACAATGCAACGCAGCGCGGGCTGCTAATGGGGTTTGCGGCGATGCGCGAGGAAGAGATGGAGGGGGCGTTTAAGGTATTAATGGAGTGTATAACGACGGGATAATTTTTGATTGGGTGCGATCTGATGCCCTCACCCCAACCCTCTCCCCCAAGGAGAGGGAGCAAAAACTAAAAACGGCAACCTGAGGTTGCCGTTTTGCTTTTATTACGCTTCGATCGCCATACGCAATTTTTTCATTGCGTTCTTTTCAAGCTGACGCACACGCTCTGCGGACACGCCATAGCGGTCAGCCAGCTCCTGCAGCGTGGACTTGTTGTCTTCGTCCAGCCAGCGGGCGCGAATGATATCCTGGCTACGTTCGTCCAGGCCTTCCATCGCGTGAGTCAGTTTGTTCGCGGCCTGCTCTTCCCAGTTGTCGTCTTCAATGCCGTCGGCAAAGTTAGACGATTTATCCTGAAGGTAGAGCACCGGTGCGACAGAATTGCTTTCGGAATCATCGTCAGACGACATATCAAACGCCATGTCCTGTGCGGACATTCGCGATTCCATTTCACGCACGTCTTTGCTGGATACGCCCAGTTCACGCGCCACCATTTCGACTTCATCCTGATTAAACCAGCCCAGACGCTGCTTGGTTTTACGCAGGTTAAAGAACAGCTTACGCTGTGCTTTGGTAGTTGCGACTTTCACGATACGCCAGTTACGCAGAACGTATTCATGAATTTCGGCTTTGATCCAGTGCACGGCGAAAGAGACCAGACGCACACCCACTTCAGGGTTGAAGCGGCGCACGGCTTTCATCAGGCCGATGTTACCTTCCTGAATCAAATCCGCCTGCGGCAGGCCGTAGCCAGAGTAGTTACGAGCAACGTGAACAACAAAGCGCAGGTGAGACAGGATCAGCGTCTTCGCTGCTTCCAGATCGCCCTGGTAATGCAGCTTTTCCGCCAGTGCCCGTTCTTCATCAGCCGTCAACATCGGCCATGCGTTTGCCGCCCGGATATAGGAATCCAGGTTGCCAACAGGGGCTAAAGCTAAAGTTTGCATATCTTTGGTCATTCAAGTCCTCTCAATTTACGTCCTGGCCGTGCTACGTTCCCATCAGGCAACTTTCGGGCCAGTTGTTTCGTGCAGCGAGATTAACATTCACATTTTTATCAGACAGTGATGTTATCCACAAGTTCCATGCAACGGTGTGAATAGATTACGCACAAAATGTGACATCACGATGATAACGTTTGGACAGGGAAAGCAGATGGGTTTTGAAACTCTCCCTGCGAACAGGAATCTTCTTTGCAGCAGGGAGAGAGTATATCAGACTTTTTTTATTCCGGCGTAAAGTGGCGTAAATGTTGAACCGTCGCCAGCCAGGCGGCTACCCAGCCGATCATCGAGCAGACAATCAGCATCAGCAGACACTCGTCGAGACCTAAGCCGCTGAGTTCAAACTGGGTGCCGAAGACCTTGGCGACCTCGGTGACCGCCGATGACAAACGCAGCACCAGAATTTCAGACAGAATCAACGACAGGAACGCCCCGGAGAAACCAAGCAGCGCCCCGCCATACAGGAATGGACGCAGGATGAAACCGTCGGTCGCGCCAATCAGTTTCTGCACGTTAATGGTATCCCGACGGGCGAAGATGCTCAGACGCACGCTGTTACCGATGACGAGGAAGACCGCCGCCACCATCAGCACGCCAATCATTGCCGCCACGCGTCCGACCAGGCCGGTGATGGAAGACAAACGAGCAAACCAGCTGTCATCCATCCGCACTTCATCCACGCCCTGAATGCGGGATACGCGATCGCGCAGGGTGTTCAGCGAATCGGTGCCCTGGAAATCAAGCTTCGGAATGACCACCGCCACCGCAGGCAGCGGGTTCTCTTCAAGCATATCCAGCGCGCCGCCAAAGCCTGACCAGTTGCGGAACTCACCCAATGCTTCATCACGGGACAGGTAATTCACTTTGTCCACGCCCTGCTCGGCCTGCAGTTGCCCTACGACTCTCGCCGCAGCGTCATCGTCCAGCGTTTTTTCGAGATAGACCGTGATTTGCGGCGACGGATAATACTGTGAGGCCGCGGTATTCACGTTCTTGTAAACCATATAGCAGACGCTCGGCAGCGTCAGGGAGATGGCGATCACCATCACCGTCAGGAACGTGGCGATTGGTTTACTTTTGAGGTCCTGCAACGCGCCGTTAAACGCGTAACGTACCTGTTCGTTAAAGACGTTGGTTTTGCGCGAGTTCGGCTTCGGGGCCGGTTTCGCACGTTTCGGCGCATTGCCGCCGTTGTGACCGGTGCCACCGCCGTTACGCAACCGGTCAAAGCGGTTGCCGAACTGGCGGATGTGGTTCATCGCGTCGCGTTTATTCACCGTAGCCTCCGTGCAAATGCCCGTCGCTGAGGGTCAGCATACGGTATGAGCGGCTGGAGATCAGGCCCAGATCGTGGGTGGCCATCAGCACCGTCACCCCAACGCGGTTAAACTCTTCAAACAGGCGCAGAATACCTTCCGACAACGCCTCATCGAGGTTACCGGTCGGTTCATCCGCCAGCAGCACCGCGGGTTTGTTCACCACCGCACGGGCGATGCCCACGCGCTGCTGCTCCCCGCCTGAGAGCTGAATAGGCAGGTTCTTCGCTTTGTCGAGCAGCCCGACTTTATCCAACGCCGCCGATACGCGACGGCGGATATCATCGAAACTCGCCCCGGCGATAATCAGCGGGATCGCCACGTTATCGAACACGGTGCGGTCCATCAGCAGGTGGTGATCCTGGAAAATCATCCCAATCTGACGACGCAGGAACGGCACTTCGCGGCTTTTCAGACGGCTGATGTCATGCCCGCCGAACCAGATTTTCCCGGTGCTTGGGCGCTCGATACCGCAGATGAGCTTCAGCAGGGTACTTTTCCCCGCGCCGGAGTGGCCGGTCAGAAAGGCCATCTCACCCGGCTGCAGCTGGAAGTTAATCCCCTGCAGCGCTTGTCTCCCGCCGAGATAGGCTTTGCTGACTTGTTCAAAGCGAATCATTGTTAGTCCTCTCGGGCAAAAAGTGCCTCAATAAAATCGTCCGATTTAAACGGACGTAAATCTTCGATACGTTCGCCCACGCCAATGTAGCGAATCGGAATTCCGAACTGATCGGCCACCGAGAAGATAACGCCACCCTTGGCGGTCCCGTCCAGTTTAGTCAATGTGATGCCCGTCAGCCCAACCGCTTCATGGAACAGCTTCGCCTGACTGATGGCATTCTGACCGGTGCTGGCATCCAGCGTCAGCATAATTTCATGCGGTGCTTCTTCGTCCAGTTTTTTCATCACGCGGACGATTTTTTTCAACTCTTCCATCAGGTGCGATTTGTTCTGCAAACGCCCTGCGGTGTCGGCGATCAGCACATCAACGTTACGCGCTTTCGCCGCCTGAATCGCATCGAAAATGACCGATGCGGAATCTGCGCCGGTGTGCTGCGCAATTACCGGAATGTCGTTGCGCTGGCCCCAGACCTGGAGCTGCTCAACCGCGGCGGCACGGAAGGTATCGCCCGCCGCCAGCATCACCGATTTACCCTGCTGCTCAAACTGACGCGCCAGCTTGCCGATAGTGGTGGTTTTGCCCACCCCGTTGACGCCGACCATCAGAATAACAAACGGGGATTTGCCTTCAATATTAAGCGGTTCATCCACTTTTGCGAGGATTTCGCCCATTTCATCTTTCAGCAGACCGTACAGCGCTTCGGCATCGCGCAGCTGTTTGCGGCTCGCGCCTTCGGTCAGATTGGCAATGATTTTACGGGTGGTGTCCACGCCGACATCGGCAATCAACAGCTGTTCTTCCAGTTCTTCGAACAGATCATCATCGATTTTCTTGCCGCGGAACAGGCTGATAAATCCGGAACCGAGATTTTCTTTGGTTTTTAGCAGGCTGCGTTTGAGCCGCGCGAAAAAGCCCTCTTTGGTTGGGCGTTCCTGCTCCTGCTGTGGCTGCGCAGGTTCTTCGGCGTCTTCTTCAACCGTTTCTTGCGGCGCGTCAATGGCGTTTTCCGCGGCATCCGCGGCGGCCAGGGCCTGGGCTTCGAGTTCTTCGTCGCTCAGTTCGTCTTCCGCAAGTTCGTCTTCCGGGAGCACATCTTCCAGGATGACGGCTTCGACAACTTCGTCAATAACGGCTTCGGGTTCGACTTCGGGTTCAGGTTCGACTTCTGGCTCGGGTTCAGCTTCTGGCTCAGCCTCAACGTGAACCACAGCTTCAGCCTCAACGATGACCTCTTCCGGCTCGACGGGCTGCGGCGCGGCGCTGTGAACAACCTCTTCGGTCACCTCAACAACGTCGTTGGCAAACGCCTGAGTTTCGGTTTCACTGTGCGCAGTGACTTCCGCTTTCTGTTCCGCTTCGGCGACGGGCTCAACGGCGATATCTTCAACAGTTTCCTGTTCGATAACCGGTTCTACAGGTGCCTGCTGCGCTTCGCTTTGCTGCTGTTCGGCTTCCTGCTGCTGCTCTTCTTCTTTCTGTCCAAAGCCCAGCCAGGAGAAAAAGCCTCTTTTTTTATCTTTTGCCATTTGCGACCACGCTCTTCGCTGTTGATTCCCGGTACTGCGTCACTGCGCTATGTACATGGAAGCTAAAAAAATGATGAAATAGTCTATCACTTAACTTAACGCGCATCACCGCCTGGAAGAGTAATCCGGCATTGAGCTGAGCATAGATATGAAAAAACCAAACCACTCCGGCAGCGGCCAAATCCGCATTATAGGCGGGCAATGGCGGGGCCGTAAGCTCCCGGTACCCGACAGCCCAGGCCTGCGCCCGACCACCGACCGCGTCCGCGAGACGCTGTTTAACTGGCTTGCACCGTATATGGTCGATGCCCGCTGCCTCGACTGTTTCGCCGGAAGCGGCGCGCTGGGGCTGGAAGCGCTGTCCCGTTATGCCGGTAGCGCGACGCTGCTGGAGATGGAACGCCACGTGGCACAACAGCTACAAAAAAACCTCGCGACGCTGAACGCCAGCCATGCCAAAGTGGTGAATACCAACAGCTTAACGTTCCTGGCGCAGGCTGGCACGCCGCACGACGTGGTGTTTATCGACCCGCCGTTCCGTAAAGGACTGCTGGAAGAGACGCTAAATCTGCTGGAAACCCAGGGCTGGCTGGCGGATGATGCGCTTATCTACGTCGAAAGCGAAGTGGAAAACGGCCTACCGCCGGTGCCTGCACACTGGGATTTACACCGTGAGAAGGTGGCCGGTCAGGTCGCTTATCGTCTTTATCACCGTAAAGCACAAGGAAATAATGATGCTGCTTAATATAGGCCGTCTGCTGATGCTTTGCGTCTGGGCCTTCCTGGTTCTCAACGTGGTGCACCCGTTCAAATTTCCGGTCAATATCTTCGTCAACGTGGCGCTGATCTTCATGATCCTGATGCACGGCCTGCAAATGACGCTGCTGAAAGCCACGATGCCGAAAGATGGGCCACAAATGACCCGGGGCGAACAGGTTCGCGTGTTTCTGTTTGGGGTGTTTGAGCTGGTTGCGTGGCAGAAGAAGATGAAACTGACGCCGAAGAAAAAATGATTTTATGCGCGGCCGCCAACCGCGCCCGAAACCGTAGACCCGGCAACGTTACGCCGCCGGGCACCCCATCATGGCATCGTAAATGACACGAACCGCGAGCCTTTATAGCTCAGCGTGCCCTTATCCCCGACCGTTAACCGATCATAGGTTTTTTCTTCCAGACGGAAGGTCACTTCCAGCCCGCCGGTTTCCGGCTTAAAGCTCGCTTCATACCGGATATCGCTGCCCGCCGGGGCGACGATTTGCTGGCGCGAACGTCGCTCATTAATCACTTTTTGCCGCTTACTGGTCACCACCACCCGCTTTTGTTGCACCGGCGCGGCGTCGTTCTCCAGCTTCTCGCGACGCTGTTGCACGAAACGGAACGAGGCGGCGACGACGATAATCGCAACCACAATTACAAAAAAGAGCGGCATTTTGCTCATTGGAACGTTCTCTTGATGTCTGGTAAGAATTGGCGCAAAAGAGGATACCCCGCCCGACCCGGCATTGCCATCATCCCACTTGCGCCACTACACTGAACTGAAGAGAACTTATACATCAATAACAGATACAGGGACTTATTATGTTGTGGTCATTTATCGCGGTCTGTTTATCCGGTTGGCTGTACGTCGATGCGTCCTATCGCGGCCCGGTGTGGCAGCGTTGGGTGTTTAAACCCGTCACGCTTATCCTGTTGCTGCTGCTCGCCTGGCAAGCGCCCATGTTCAATGCCATCAGCTACCTGGTGCTGGCGGGCCTGTGTGCGTCACTGATTGGCGATGCGCTGACGCTGTTATCGCGTGAACGCCTGCTGTACGCCATCGGGGCCTTCTTCCTGTCGCATCTGCTGTATACGATTTGGTTTGCCAGCCAAATGACGCTGTCCTTCTTCTGGCCGCTGCCGCTGGTGCTGCTGGTGATTGGCGGGCTGTTGATCGCCGTTATCTGGTCACGGCTTGAGGAATTACGCCTGCCGATTTGCACGTTTATTGCGATGACGCTGGTGATGGTGTGGCTGGCCGGGGAACTGTGGTTCTTCCGCCCGGTCGATACCGCGCTATCGAGTTTCCTCGGCGCGACGCTGCTGCTGGTGAGCAATATCGTCTGGCTGGGCAGTCACTACCGCCGTCGTTTCCGCGCTGACACCGCCATTGCTTCGGCCTGCTACTTCGCCGGACACTTTTTGATTGTCCGGGCGCTTTACCTTTAAAAAGAAGCTTGACTCTGGAGTCGACTCCAAAGTGTATGCTCTGTGTTATTGAGAATTTTATCATTAACAGGAGAATGCCATGTCGACTCCAGAAACGGATGGCAAAAAGGTTCCCCAGTTCGCCTCATTCCAGCTCAAGCCGGTCACACCCGACGCAGAGAGCTGCGGCTGCGGCGAGACCTGTTCTGCCCCTGAGCAACTCCCCGCCCCACAGAGCGCGCACCGCTATAGCTGGCTAATCAGCGGCATGGACTGCGCGGCCTGTGCCCGAAAAGTCGAAAACGCCGTGCGTCAGCTGCCCGGCGTCAGCCAGGTGCAGGTGCTGTTCACCACCGAAAAACTGCTGGTCGATGCCGACCATGATATTCGCCCTCAGGTTGAAACCGCGGTCAGCCAGGCGGGCTACGCTCTGCGTGCCGAAGATGCGCCACAACAACCCGCCCCATCGCGTCTGCGTGAAAACCTGCCCCTGATAGTGCTGGTCGTGATGATGGCGCTGAGCTGGGGTCTGACGCAGGCAAACCATCCGTTGGGTAACCTGGCGTTTATCGCCACCACCCTGGTCGGCCTGTTCCCTATCGCCCGTCAGGCGCTGCGTTTGATAAAAAGCGGCAGCTGGTTTGCCATCGAAACGCTGATGAGCGTGGCGGCCCTCGGGGCGCTGTTCATTGGCGCGACCGCCGAAGCGGCGATGGTCCTGCTGCTGTTTATCATCGGCGAACGTCTTGAAGGCTGGGCCGCCAGCCGCGCCCGCAAAGGCGTCAGCGCGTTGATGGCCCTCAAACCCGACACCGCCATTCGGCTGCGTAACGGCCAACGTGAAACCGTGGCCCAGCGCGACTTACGCCCGGGCGACGTAATTGAAGTCGCCGCCGGGGGCCGTCTGCCAGCCGATTGCACCCTGGTGTCATCGTTCGCCAGCTTTGATGAAAGTGCGCTCACCGGGGAATCGGTGCCGGTCGAGCGTAGCCAGGGCGAAACCGTTCCAGCGGGTGCCACCAGCGTCGACAGACTGGTACAACTGAGCGTGGTATCAGAGCCCGGCGACAGCGCCATTGACCGCATCCTGCGTCTGATTGAAGAAGCAGAAGAGCGTCGGGCCCCTATCGAGCGTTTTATCGACAAATTCAGCCGCATCTACACCCCGGCGATTATGCTGGTCGCGCTGCTGGTTGCCGTTGTGCCGCCGCTGCTGGCGGGCGCGGAGTGGCAGCCGTGGATCTACAAAGGTCTGACCCTGCTGCTGATTGGCTGTCCGTGTGCGCTGGTGATTTCCACCCCGGCGGCGATCACTTCCGGGCTGGCGGCGGCTGCGCGCAGAGGGGCGTTAATCAAAGGTGGCGCTGCGCTGGAACAGCTCGGCAGCATTCAGCATATCGCGTTTGATAAAACCGGCACTCTGACGGTGGGTAAACCGCGCGTAACCGCTATCGTGCCGCTGAACGGTGCGACGGAAGCGTCCCTGCTGACGCTGGCCGCTGCGGTAGAACAGGGTTCCAGCCACCCGCTGGCCACGGCGATTGTGACGGAAGCCACTGCGCGTCAGCTTGCCCTGCCCCAGGCCCTGAACCAGCGCGCGCTGGCCGGGTCAGGTATCGAAGCGGACGTGGACGGCGAGAAGGTGCTGATTTGTGCCGGAGATAAATTCCCGAGCGGAGAACACGCCGCGCAGATTACCCAGCTTGAAGACGCCGGGCAGACGGTGGTGGTGGTGGTAAAAAACCAGAGGCTACAGGGCATTCTGGCGCTGCGCGATACCCTGCGTGACGATGCCCGGGAAGCGGTCACCGCCCTGCATGATATGGGCATCCAGGGGATTATCCTCACCGGTGACAACCCGCGTGCCGCCGCCGCAATTGCCAAAGAGCTGGGGCTGGATTTCCGCGCCGGGCTGCTGCCTGCGGATAAGGTCACAGCGGTCACTGCGCTGAACGCACAGGCCCCGCTGGCCATGGTCGGGGACGGCATCAACGATGCCCCGGCGATGAAGGCTTCAACTATCGGTATTGCGATGGGCAGCGGCACCGATGTGGCGCTGGAAACGGCCGATGCGGCGCTGACCGGCAACCGTCTGACCGGCCTGGCGCAGATGATAAGCCTGGCCCGCGCCACCCGCGCCAATATTCGGCAGAACATCGCGCTGGCGCTGGGGCTGAAGGGGATTTTCCTGGTGACGACGCTGCTGGGCATCACCGGTCTGTGGCTGGCGGTGCTGGCAGATACCGGCGCGACGGTGCTGGTCACCGCGAATGCGCTGCGGTTGCTTAATCGCAAACCTTAAGGCGTAAGCCCGGCCGCGCTGGCCGGGCCTACCCACGACTACATTCCCAGGACGTGTGGCAACCACAGCGATATCGCCGGGATGTAGGTCACCATTGCCAGCACAATCAGCAGCACGCCGTAGAACGGCAGCATCGCGCGCACCACGGTTTCTATCTTCTGCTTACTCACCGCACTGGCGACAAACAGCACCGATCCCACCGGGGGCGTGATCAGGCCGATCCCGAGATTTACCATCATGATCATCCCGAAATGTACCGGATCGATCCCCAACGCATTGGTCACCGGCAGCAGCACCGGGGTCAGGATCAGGATGATCGGAGCCATGTCCATCAGGGTGCCAATCAGCAGCAGCATGACGTTGAGGTACATCAAAATCACGTACTTATTGCTGGAGAGCGAGGTAAAGAACTCGGTGATGCGCACCGGCAACTGCATGTAGGTCATCACCGCACCAAAGGCGGCGGCAAAACCAATCAGGATCATCACGATACTGACGGTTTTCACCGTGCGATACATCAGCTTCGGCAGCTCACTCCACTGATAGTCGCGATAGATGAACATGGTGACGAAGAACGCCCACAGGCAGGCGACCGCTGCCGATTCCGTTGCGGTAAATATCCCGGAGAGGATCCCGCCCAGAATAATCACCACCGTCATCAGCCCCCACAGGGCGTCGAGGAAAATCTTCACCGCCTGTTTGAACGGGATAACCTCTCCTTTCGGGTAGCCTCGCTTGCGGGCGAAGCAGAGGCACATCGCCATCAGGCTGAATCCCAGCAGCAGCCCCGGTAGTACGCCAGCGATAAACAGCGTGGCGATAGACACCGTGCCGCCCGCCGCCAGCGAGTAAATCACGGAGTTGTGGCTCGGCGGGATCAAAATCGCCTGTACGGAACCGCTGGCCGTGACCGCCGCCGCATACTCACGCGGATATCCCTTCTTCTCCATCTCCGGGATCATCACGCTGCCAATCGAGGCAGTATCCGCCACCGATGAGCCGGAGATCGCCCCGAAAAAGGTCGACGCCACGATGTTCACCAGCGACAGCCCGCCGCGAATAAAGCCGACAAACAGATAGGCGAAATTGACCAGACGGCGGGCAATCCCGCCTTCCGCCATAATAGCCCCGGCCAGAATGAAGAACGGGATCGCCAGCAGGGTAAATTTGTTGACCCCGCTGGTTATCTGGATCATCAGCGCTTCCAGCGGTAAATCAATCCAAAGTGCGCCCGCCACTGCGCTGAGCCCCACGGCAAACGCCACTGGCATGCCGATAGCCAGCAGAATAGCGAGGGTGAAAAGCAGAATAAATGCGTCCATCTGACACCCCTTAACCGTGATTACCGATGAGCACCACCGGACGGTTCTCCTGAGAACCGAACAGCACTCGCTCGATGACGAACAAAATCAATACCGCCGAACCGACCGGCAGCGGCAAATAGGTCTCGCCGGAGGTCAGCAACGGAAACTCCGCCACCGGCTGCTCCCACAGATCGACGCACAGCCAGGCGCTGTACCAGAACATCAGCCCGGTTATCAGCAGCATCATCAAATCGACCAGCCTTGCCGCGCCGCGCTGTAACGCCGCAGGCAGGCGGTCGGTCAGCATGTTGACCGCGATGTGCGACCCGGCGCGGTAACCCACCGCCGCACCGACGAAGGTAAAGGTCACCATGCACAGGATGGCGACGGGTTCAGGCCAGGACTCGCCCCGGTTCAGCACGTAGCGCGAGAAAATCCCGATCGGAATGACGATGGTCATCACCAGCAGCGACACGCCAGCCACCCACATCGCCAGCATGTACAGCTTGTCCATCAGCCTTGAAAAAGAGTCGGACATAGGTCCTCCGGTCACGGTGCGGCTCACTGGACGTCAGCAATGGCTTTCATCAGATCCTGGTGCTTTTCGCCATAGGCTTTGCGCACCGGTTCCGTTGCCTGAACGAAATACGTTTTGTCGATGTCATGGAACTGCACGCCACCGGCTTTCATTTTTTCCAGCGCCTGCTGGTTGTAGGCGTTCCACAGCTGGCGTTGTTCCATCTGCGCTTCACGGGCCAGGGTCATGATTTTTTGCTGCTGCTCGGGGTTCAGTTTGTCCCATTTCACTTTGGAATAGAGCAGCATTTCCGGGGTGATGAAGTGGCCGCTGAGGGTGTAGTGCTTCGCCACCGGCATGTAGTTATGGGCGATAAAGGTCGGCGGATTGTTCTCCGCCCCGTCGATAACCCCGGTCTGCATCCCGCTGTACACCTCACTCACGCCCATTGCGATGGCGTTTGCGCCCATATCCTTCAGGGTATCAATCGCTACCGGGCTACCCTGCACGCGGATTTTCATGCCCTTCAGATCCTCAGGCTTGGTGACCGCTTGCTTGGTAATCAGGTTGCGGGTACCGGAGTCCATCCAGCCGAGGAACACCAGTTTGGATTTCGGGTTATTGGTAAGCTTCTCACCAATCTGTTTGCCGATGTCGCCGTCGATGACCTTGTGCATATGATCTTCATCGCGGAACACATAGGGCAAAGTGAACACTTCGATATCGGGCAGGATCGCCGCCACCGGTGCCATTGAGACGCGGATCATGTCGATCGCCCCCATCTGCGCCTGTTCAATCATTTGCTTTTCATCGCCCAACACACCGCCCGGGAAGACTTTAATCTCCAGCTCGCCGTTGGTTTGTTGTTTGAGTTTTTCGCCCATGTGCTGCACCGCCACCACGTTCGGGTAGCCTTCAGGATGAACATCGGCAGCGCGGATGGTCTGCGCTAAAACGGAAGAGGTAAAACAGAGAGTGGCAGTCGAAAGGCATAAGGCGGCCACAAATGGCCTGACAGTCATTTTCATCGGTCGTCTCCAGGGGCATTTAATAAAACGTTGTTTTAGTTTTGCGTGTAAAAATTAGCCTGGTACGAGAAGCACGACGGTGAGACGCCTCACAAAAGATACAAATATGAAACGTTGGTTTAACCATTTGATAACGATATTTCAGGGCAGATCACAGTTTCTGCCCTCGGGGGATCAGTGATTTTTACGAATCAGGTAGCGGTAAGGCAGCGAATCGGTGTGCTGAGCAATCAGCTCATGATCCATAAAACGGCAGAAGCCGGGAATGTCGCGGGTTGTCGCCGGGTCATCCGCGACGATCAGCAGCGTTTCGCCCACCGGCATCGTACGCACGGTTTTGCGGACCATCATTACCGGCTCCGGGCAGCGCAGGCCCTGAGCATCCAGGGTGTGGTCAGCGGCAGAAAAAAGATCGCTCATTGTTCACTCAGTCAGTCAAAAAACCGCCTTAGTTTACCCCCAGTTTTTTGTGACGCAAGGCAGGTTAACGATTGCGCGAAAATTAGCCGTTGCAAAGCGCACAGAACGCAGTATTATGCGGCGGTTTTCATTGGGTTCCCTCACCCCAACCACTAAAAAGGTCACAATATGCTTCAGTTTTCTCAAGCTCAGCGCGTAAAAGCGTTGTTCTGGCTTTCACTTTTTCATCTGCTGGTGATCACCTCCAGTAACTATCTGGTCCAGCTGCCGGTCTCCATTTTTGGTTTTCATACCACCTGGGGCGCGTTCAGTTTTCCCTTTATTTTCCTCGCGACCGATCTGACCGTGCGTATTTTTGGCGCACCGCTGGCCCGTAAAATCATTTTTGCGGTGATGGCCCCTGCGCTGCTGATTTCTTACGTGATTTCGTCGCTGTTCTACATGGGCGAATGGCAGGGCTTTGCGGCACTCGGCCACTTCAATCTGTTTGTGGCACGCATCGCGGCGGCAAGCTTTATGGCCTATGCGCTGGGGCAAATTCTCGACGTACACGTCTTTAACCGCCTGCGTCAGAACCATCGCTGGTGGCTGGCCCCGACGGCATCGACCCTGTTTGGGAACGTCAGCGATACCCTCGCCTTCTTCTTCATCGCCTTCTGGCGCAGTCCGGATCCGTTCATGGCCGCGCACTGGGTAGAAATCGCGCTGGTTGATTACACCTTCAAGGTGCTTATTAGCCTGGTGTTCTTCCTGCCGATGTATGGCGTGTTGCTGAATATGTTGTTGAAAAAACTGGCAGATAAATCTGAAAACCGGGCTTTTCAGCCAGGGTAAAGGTTCATCCAACGGGTTGTGATAAGATAGGTGGATGTGCCATTAATGGCCGTTTATCAAAAGGAAGATGTCAATGCGCAATTTGGTTAAATACGTCGGTATTGGCCTGCTGGTAATGGGCCTTTCAGCCTGTGATAACAGCGACAGCAAAACCCCGGTTCAGGGAGCAGCCGCCGAAAGCAACGCCGCTGCACAGTCTGTAAAACTGCTGGATGGCAAACTCAGCTTCTCCCTGCCGGCCGATATGACCGACCAGAGCGGCAAACTGGGCACCCAGGCCAATAACATGCACGTCTATTCTGACGCCACCGGTCAGAAAGCGGTGATCGTGATTGTCGGCGACAACACCGACCAGGATCTTGGCGCGTTGGCTTCCCGCCTCGAAGAGCAGCAGCGCAGCCGCGACCCGCAGCTGCAGGTCGTGACCAACAAATCCATCGAGCTGAAAGGCCATACCCTGCAACAGCTCGACAGCATCATCTCTGCCAAAGGCCAGACCGCGTACTCTTCCGTGGTATTGGGCAAAGTGGACAACAAATTGCTGACCCTGCAAATCACCCTGCCTGCTGACGACCAGCAGAAAGCGCAGGCGACCGCAGAGAACATCATCAATACCATCGTCATCAACTAAGTTTACCTGCTGACGACTCAGCCCCCGGTTTCGCGACCGGGGGCTTTTTTTTGCTTACTGAGCCAGCATCTGAGCAAATCTTGCGCATCAGCATATCCCAGGCATATACTTGAGCAAAGCGATGAGCGGCATATCCCTGCCCTATACCAGCCACATTTTAAAGGAGAGCCAACATGCGAACTGTATCGGTATTTAAAAACGGTAATAACCGCGCGATCCGTCTGCCACGCGATATGGACTTTGAAGGCGTTAGCGAACTGGAGATCGTACGAGAAGGCGATACCATTATTCTGCGTCCGGTCCGCCCTACCTGGGGTTCATTTATGCAGGAAGAGAAAGCCGACCCGGACTTCATGGCAGAGCGCGATGAAATTGTCAGCGACGAAGGACGTTTTGACCTATGAGCAAAACTTACATGCTGGATACCAACATCTGCTCTTTTATCATGCGCGAGCAGCCAGAAGGCGTGATTCGGCGTCTGGAGCAGGCAGTGCTTCGTAACCACCGAATTGTGGTCTCGGCCATTACTTACGCCGAGATGCGCTTTGGTGCGATCGGTAAAAAAGCCTCACCACGCCACACGCAACTGGTTGAAGCCTTTTGCTCCCGACTTGACGCAGTACTGGCCTGGGACCGGGCAGCCGTAGATGCCACAACAGAGATCAAGGCAGCCCTGAGCGCCGCTGGCACACCGATTGGGCCGAATAACACCGGCATTGCGGGCCATGCAATAGCGGCCGGGGCCATTCTGGTAACCAACAATGTGCGGGAGTTTGCGCGGGTGCCAGGACTTACGCTGGAAGACTGGGCAAAATAACACGCCCTTACAACACTCAATGATAAGACAAATCGTCATTCTTTCCGATAGTCAGCGCGGCGCAACGCACTACACTTAATGCCGGTAAACAATAAGGAAATGACCATGACAACGCCTGCCGCTGATAAAGCGGGACTACACATCCTATTAAAACTGGCGGCGCTGGTGGTGATCCTGGCTGGGATCCACGCTGCTGCCGATATTATTGTTCAACTGCTTCTGGCCCTCTTTTTCGCCATTGTTCTCAACCCGCTGGTAACCTGGTTTATTCGTCGGGGTGTTTCCCGACCGCTGGCCATCTCCATTGTGGTGTTCGTGATGTTGTGCGTCCTCACCGCGCTGATAGCCGTGCTGGCGGCCTCCGCCAACGAGTTTGTCGCCATGCTGCCGAAGTACAACAAAGAACTTACCCGCAAACTGCTGGCGCTACAGGATGCGATGCCGTTCCTGCACATGCACATGTCGCCAGAGCGAATGCTGCAACGTGTCGACTCCGACAAGATGATGACCTTCGCCACCACCATGATGACCGGACTTTCCGGGGCGATGGCCAGCATCGTGCTGCTGGTGATGACGGTGGTGTTTATGCTGTTCGAGGTGCGCCACGTACCGTACAAACTGCGTTTCGCGCTGGTTAACCCGCAAATTCACATCGCTGGCCTGCACCGCGCGCTGAAAGGCGTTTCACACTACCTGGCGCTGAAAACGCTGATAAGCCTATGGACCGGGCTGATTGTCTGGCTTGGCCTGATGCTGCTCGGCGTGCAGTTCGCATTGATGTGGGGCGTGCTGGCGTTCCTGTTGAACTACGTGCCGAACATTGGCTCGGTAATTTCCGCCATTCCGCCGATGATTCAGGCGTTCCTGTTTAACGGCTGGTACGAGTGCCTGCTGGTCGGCGGCTTATTCCTCGCCGTGCATATGGTGCTGGGAAATATCGTCGAGCCGAAGATGATGGGTCGCCGCCTCGGTATGTCCACGCTGGTGGTCTTCCTGTCGTTACTGGTCTGGGGCTGGCTGCTCGGTCCGGTCGGAATGCTGCTGTCGGTGCCGCTCACCAGCGTCTGTAAAATCTGGATGGAGACCACCAAAGGCGGCAGCAAACTGGCTATCCTGTTGGGGCCAGGCCGACCTAAAAGCCGATTGCCGGGATAAAGGCATTGCCCGGCGGGGCTGCGCTAGCACGTGTCTACTGCTCCCGTAGGCCCGGCAAGCATCGCGCCGCCGGGTAACATTAATAATACCCTAAGCAAAATGAGCATCTAATTAAAATAAAAAAATGCTGAAATGTTAATTAAGCAGAATCTTATAGGCACATTAATAGATATTCCGGTTGCAGCCCTCTACAGACTCCCTTATCATTTTTAACGTCGAAATAACCAAAAAAACATCTGATATCGCACCAGGCTCATATTCACCTTACGTTGATGCCGGGTTTGGATAATGCTTGGTTTAATCACGCATTACTTTTATTTAATGGAGTTATTGATGAAAAAGTCAGTGAAATGGTTTGCCGCCGCGGCGGTCGTCGGTGCACTGGCGGGGTGCGTCTCCCGCACCGCGCCGATTGAAACCGTTCAGAGCCCGGTGACGGCAGGTCACACTGAAGCTCAGGTGCGTAATGCCATTTTAAAAGCGGGACTCAACCGTCAGTGGATCATGACCGACGCGGGTCCGGGTGTGATTAAAGGCCGTCAGCAGGCGCGCGACCATACCGCCAATATTCTGGTCCAGTATTCAGCCAACAGCTATATCATCAAATACGACGGCAGCACCAACCTGATGGCCAGCGGCGGCCAAATTCACAAGAACTATAACCGCTGGGTGCATAACCTCGATAAAGATATCCAGATCAGTCTTTCCAGCGCCGTCCAGCAGTAATCTTTATTTTGGATATCAGGCCGCTATCGGTCTGATATCCCGCTGCGTTTTCCAGCCTGATGAAAGAAAATAGCGAAATTAAGACCACTCTGCCTGACAGATAATCGCCAGACTGCCGACAACATTGTAGGATGTGGCCGAAAACACCGGCCGTCCTGCAAAATGCCGCGTGAATAAAATGATAATAAATGGCATAACCTTAAAGAAAATCGACAGACCAGGCTCGAATTGATGATATTTGCATTAAACCTTATCGACTGGCAGGCCCGGGCGCCTGGCTTAAGCGACGACGCGCAATGGCATCATTGGGCGCATCACGCTCAGCCCATCGACCCCACCGCGCCGCAGGCCAAACTGACCGCGCTGCCGATGATGACCGCTCGCCGCCTCAGTTCGGGCAGCAAGCTGGCGGTGGAGTGCGGGCTGTCGATGCTGAATAAGCACGCCATTGATGCGGTGCTTTACACCAGCCGTCACGGGGAACTGGAGCGCAACTACCGCATCCTGCACGCCCTGGCGACAGAGCAAGCCGTCTCTCCAACCGATTTCGCGCTGTCGGTGCATAACTCCGCGGTCGGCAATCTGACTATCGCCGCCCAACAGCCGGTAGTCTCCTCATCGCTTGCCGCCGGAAAAGACACATTTCAGCAAGGTCTGTGCGAAGTCATCAGCCTGTTGCAGGCGGGCTATCAGCGCGTGTTGATGGTCGATTTCGATGGCACGTTGCCCGCGTTTTACAAGGATAACGTCCCGGCCTCGATGCCCGGTTGGGCCTACGCCTGCGCGATGGTTTTCGAAGCCGGTAACGCCCTGACCTGCACCACCCGTCCAGGCGGCAGCCAAGCGGAAAACCCGTTGCCGCAAAGCCTGACCTTCTTACGCCATTACCTGAATCACGACCCTGACTTTGCGATTGACGGCGAAGTGGCCCGCTGGTGCTGGAGCCGCGCATGAAAACCGTCAGTTCACGCCTGAATCGCCTGTGGCGTATTTTCGCCACCGGATTCTGCTTTTCGCTGTTCGGCCTCGGCGGCCTGCTGCTGTCGCTTATCTGGTTTAACATCCTGTTAGTGTTTGTGCGTCAACCTGCGCGCCGCCGCAGCCTCGCCCGACGCAGCATTGCCACCAGCTTTCGTTTTTTCCTGTGGGTGACGAAAGTGATGGGCGTTCTCGATTACCGTTTTCACGGCAAAGACATTTTGCGCCAGGAGCGCGGCTGCCTGGTGATCGCCAATCACCCGTCACTGCTCGACTACGTATTATTGGCCTCCGTAATGCCCGACACCGACTGTATGGTGAAAAGTGCCTTACTGAAGAATCCGTTTGTCAGCGGCGTTATTCGCAGCGCGGATTATTTGATTAACAGCCAGGCCGACAGCCTGCTGCCCGCCTGTCAGCAGCGACTGGCACGCGGCGACACGATTTTGATTTTCCCGGAAGGCACCCGCACGCGCGTCGGTGAGCCGATGACGCTCCAGCGCGGGGCGGCGAATATTGCCGTGCGTTGCGCAAGCGACGTCCGAATTGTGACTATCCATTGCAGTCAACGCATGCTTGATAAACAGAGCAAGTGGTATGATGTGCCGCCGGTGAAACCCATATTCGACGTGAATGTAGGCGAGCGTCTCGCCATCGCCGACTTTTATGATGCAAACTTACAAGAACCAGCCCTGGCTGCCCGGCAGCTCAACCGCCTGTTTTTGTCTCAATTGCAGCAGACCAACCCGGAAAGCTAACCGGGAAAGACCTATATTTGGCAGGAATTAATGATGCAAGCCCTCTATCTTGAAATAAAAAACCTCATCATTCAGACCCTGAATCTTGATGAGCTGTCAGCGGATGATATCGACACCGATGCCCCTCTCTTTGGCGATGGCTTAGGCCTGGATTCCATCGACGCGCTGGAGCTGGGGCTGGCGGTAAAAAATCAGTACGGCGTGGTGCTTTCAGCAGAAAGCGAAGAGATGCGCCAGCATTTCTATTCCGTCGCCACACTGGCGTCCTTTATTAACGCGCAACGTGCGTGAAGACGAGTCCGTTATGACTGAACAAGAAACGATTTATCAGGAAGTGAGCGAGCTTCTGCACAAACTGTTTGAACTCGATCCTCAGGACATCAAGCCTGAGTCCCGCCTGTACGAAGACCTGGAGCTGGACAGCATCGACGCCGTCGATATGGTGGTCCACCTGCAGAAAAAAACCGGCAAGAAAATTAAGCCTGATGAGTTTAAGTCGGTCCGCACCGTTCAGGATGTGGTCGATGCCGTAAGCCGTCTGCTGCACGACGAGTAACCCGAATGCGCGGCTTAGGCTCGCAGCCGTTACTCCGGCTGGCGACGGGCGCGATTGTGCTGGCCTGGCCTCTGCTGGTCGGCTTTGGTCTGGCTCACAACGGCCTGCACTGGCTGCTGCCGCTGATGGCGCTGCTGTTGCTGGCACGTCTGTTCCAGGTGCGCAAACAGGCCGGGCCGATGCGCCGGGTGCTGCAAACCGTGGCCCTGGCCGGGATTGCCCTGTGCGCCGCCAGCGCCTTGCTGAAAGCGCACCAGTTGTTGCTGTTCTATCCGGTGGTGGTGAACGCGGTGATGCTGGCGGTGTTCGGCGGCTCTTTGTGGAGCGCGATGCCGCTGGTTGAACGTCTGGCGCGGCTGCACGAGCCCAATCTGCCCCCGCAAGGCGTGCGCTATACCCGGCAGGTGACCCGCATCTGGTGCCTGTTTTTTATCGTGAACGGCACGATAGCCCTCTTCACCGCGCTGCAAGGTGACATGCGGCTGTGGACCGCCTGGAACGGCGTGATTGCCTACCTGCTGATGGGCAGTCTGATGGCCGGAGAATGGCTGGTTCGCCGACGTTTGATGAAAAGAGAACAACCATGAAACACCCCCTTCCGCTGTCGCAGTGGCTGAATCCAACCCGCCCGGACGAGACCTGCATCGCCTGGCTCGGCACGCGTGAATGGCAGCTCGGTGAGCTGCGCCATGACGTCGCCACCCTGATGCAGGCGTTACACACCCAGCCCGGCACGCGGTGGGCGCTGTGTTTTGAAAACAGCTATCTGTTTATCGTGGCGCTGCTGGCCACGCTGCATGCGGGCAAAATTCCGGTCATCCCCGGTCATTGCCGCGCCTCGGTGCTCAACGAACAGCAGGACTTATTCGACGGCATTCTGAGTGAAGCGTCGCTCGACTGCGCGGGCCCGCAGATCGTGGTCAGCGCCGGGTCCGCCTCGACGCACGGGCACGACATTACCCTGCCACCGATTGCCGCCGACAGCGTTATCGAACTGTTCACCTCCGGCTCCACCGGCCAGCCGAAAAAAATCATCAAGCCGATAGCCCTGCTCGACGCGGAAGCGCAGATGCTGCATACCCGCTTTGAGCAGCGCCTCGACGGCTGCCGGGTCGTGGCTTCCGTGGTCCCGCAGCATCTGTATGGCCTGACCTTCCGCATCTTTTTACCGATGGCCTGCGGGCTGCCGCTGCACGCGTCGATGCTCTATTACGCCGAGCAGCTCAGCGCCCTGCCTGCTGAGCACCGCTATGTGTTCATCAGCAGCCCGGCATTTCTCAAGCGCCTGGACGCGAATCTCACCCCGCCGCCGGTCAGCATGCTTCTCTCCGCAGGCGGAATGCTGCCGTGGAAAGAGGTGAAAGAGACCCAGAGCTGGCTCAACGTCTGGCTCGATGAAATCTATGGCAGTACCGAAACCGGGGTCATCGCCTGGCGACAGCGTATCGACAACGGCACCTCCTGGCAGCTGTTCCCGGGCGTGACGCTGCGCGCAGAAGACGACGAGTGGCGCTTGCTGTCGCCATTGCTGAACGATGATCAAGGATTGTTGCTGGACGACATGATTGAGCTGGTCGACGACGGTTTCCGCCTCGCGGGTCGCCGGGGGCGGGTGGTCAAAATTGAAGAAAAACGCGTGTCCTTAAGCGAGATTGAACAACGCCTGATGGCGCTGGAAGGCATCCAGGATGCCGCCGCCCTGCCGGTATCACGCGGCGGTCGCCAGGGGATCGGCGTGGTGCTGGTGCTGAGCGAAAGCGCACGCCAGCAGTGGCAGGCCAGCGGCGGGAAAGCGCAAGAGCAGGCCTGGCGTCTGGCACTGATGCCGTGGCTGGAATCGGTCGCCGTACCGCGCTACTGGCGGGTACTCGATGAAATCCCGGTCAACAGCATGAACAAGCGCGTCTACGCCCAACTGCAGGAGTTATTTTCGTGAAGCCTCGTGAAATTGAGCGCCATCAGCCCGCGCCGCAGGTGCTGTCGATCGTGCTGCATCTGGATCCTGACCTGTTCTGGTTCCAGGGCCATTTTGACGTGCAGCCGCTGTTGCCCGGCGTGGCGCAGCTCGACTGGGTAATGCACTATGCCACCACCCTGCTGGCCCCCGGCTTTCGTTTTCACAGTATTCAGAACGTGAAGTTTCAGGCTCCGCTGCTGCCGGAAACTACCGTCACCCTGGAACTGGCCTGGCAGGTGGACAAACAGCTGCTGACCTTCAGCTATCAGCGCCACGACGGCGACGAACGCCACACGGCGAGCAGCGGAAAAATTCGGTTATGTCAGTAACCTTCCGCCCCTGCATTCTGATCCCCTGCTACAACCACGGCCCGATGATGGGGAGCGTGCTTGCCCGGCTGTCCGCCTTCCGGATGCCGTGCATTGTGGTGGATGACGGCAGCGATGATGCCACCCGCACCACGCTGGACGCTCTCGCCGCCACCCATGAAAACGTGACCCTGCTGCGGCTGGCACAAAATGCGGGCAAAGGTGCGGCGGTGATCCGGGGTCTGGCAGAGGCGCAGCGCGCCGGTTTCAGCCACGCAGTGCAGGTTGATGCCGACGGCCAGCACGCGATTGAAGATATCCCACGCCTGTTAACGCTGGCGGAAAAGCACCCGCAGGCGCTGATTTCCGGGCAGCCGATTTACGACGATTCAGTGCCGCGCTCGCGTCTGTACGGTCGCTACGTGACCCACGTCTGGGTATGGATTGAGACGCTGTCTCTCCAGCTGAAAGACAGCATGTGCGGGTTTCGCGTCTACCCGGTGGCCCCCACCCTGCAACTCGCGCAGCAGGTGGCGCTCGGCCAGCGGATGGACTTCGACACCGAGGTCATGGTGCGCCTCTACTGGCAGGGCACTCCCAGCTATTTTGTGCCGACCCGTGTGACCTATCCGCCGGATGGCCTGTCGCATTTTGATGCCCTGAAAGACAACCTGCGCATCTCGGGGATGCACACCCGGCTGTTCTTCGGCATGTTGCCACGCATCCCGTCGCTGCTGTTCCGCCGTCGTCGCCAGCACTGGGCGAAACAGCCGGAAGCCAAAGGGCTGTGGGGAATGCGGCTGATGATTTGGGTGTGGAAAACATTCGGTCGCGGCGCGTTCTCCCTGCTGCTGTGGCCGGTGATCGCGGTGTTCTGGCTCACCGCCCGCGAACCGCGTCGCGCCTCGCAGCAGTGGATTGCCCGGGCGAAAAAAGAGCTGGCGGCGCGCAATTTGCCGCCGCCCAAACGCTTCAACAGCTTTCATCATTTTATGGGGTTCGGCCACGCGATCCTCGACAAAATTGCCAGCTGGCGCGGGGAACTGAAACCGGGCCGCGATATCGTTTTTGCCCCCGGGGCGCAGGCCGCGCTGGATATGTCGGCCCCGCAGGGCAAGCTGCTGCTGGCCTCGCATCTGGGTGATGTCGAAGCCTGTCGGGCGTTGTCGACCCGCACCATTAACGCGTTGGTATTCAACGACAACGCCCAGCGCTTCAAGCAGGTGATGGAAGAAAACGCCCCGCAGTCGGGCATCAATCTTATTTCCGTCACCGACGTCGGCCCCGATACCGCAATGCTGCTGAAAGAGAAGCTCGATCGGGGCGAGTGGGTGGCGATCGTCGGCGATCGCATTGCGGTTAATCCGCAGCGCGGCGGCGACTGGCGCGTTATCTGGAGCGATTTTATGGGCTCCCCCGCGCCGTTCCCACAGGGACCGTTTATCCTGGCCTCGGTGCTGAAATGCCCGGTGCTGATGATTTTCGCCCTGAAACAGCAGGGCAAATTGCAGGTCCACTGTGAACCCTTCGCCGACCCGCTGTTGTTACCGCGCGGCGAGCGTCAGCAGGCATTGCAGACCACCGTCGATCGTTACGCGCAGCGGCTGGAGCATTACGCCCTGCTGTCGCCGCTCGACTGGTTTAACTTTTTTGATTTCTGGCGACTGCCGGACGCGACTGAGAAGGAGTAACGGGTGCTCAACGATCCCCGCTTTACCACCGAGATAGAACTGACCGTACCCTTTCACGACGTCGATTTGATGGGCGTGGTGTGGCACGGGAACTACTTCCGTTATTTCGAAATCGCCCGCGAGGCGTTGCTCAATCAGTTCAACTATGGCTATCGCCAGATGAAGGCATCCGGCTACGTCTGGCCGGTGGTCGATACCCGCGTGAAGTACCGCGACGTGGTCACCTTCGAGCAGACCATTCGCGTGCGCGCCAGGCTGGAAGAGTACGAAAACCGTCTGCGCATCGGCTACGAAATTTTCGACGCCGCCAGCGGGAAGCGCACCACCACCGGCTACACCATTCAGGTGGCGGTGGACGAGAAAACCAAAGAACTGTGCTTCGTCAGCCCGCCGGTTTTATTTGAACGCATGGGAGTAAACGCATGAAACTGTGGCCGCTTGTGGTCCTGCTGCTGGCCCCGCTGGCGCACGCCGTCACCCTGGATCAATTGCAGCAGCGCTTTACCGAACAGCCGCTGGTGCGGGCGCATTTCGAGCAGACCCGCACCATCAAAGCCATGCCACAGCCGCTGCGCTCGCAGGGCGAAATGCTGATTGCCCGCGATACCGGGCTGCTGTGGGATCAGACCGCGCCGTTCCCGATGCGTCTGATGCTCGACGATTCGCGGATGGTGCAAATCATCAACGGTCAGCCGCCGCAGACCCTCACCGCCGACAACAATCCGCAGATGTTCCAGTTTAACCATCTGCTGCGGGCGCTATTCCAGGCCGACCGCAAGGTGCTGGAGCAGAACTTCCGCATTGATTTCCAGGACCAGGGCAACGACCGCTGGACGCTGAAGCTGACGCCAATCACTACCCCGCTGGATAAGATTTTCACCTCTATCGATCTCGGCGGGAAAACGTATCTGGAAACCATCCAGTTGAACGATAAACAGGGCGATCGCACGGATATTACCCTGACCAACCAGCGCCTGACCCCGGCCACTTTGACCGATGATGAACGTCAACGCTTTGCCGCCCACTAGCGCCCGTCGTGCAGCCTGGGGCTGGCTGGGGCTGTGCCTCGTCCTGCTCACCGCCCTGGCGCTGATGCTACCGCGGGCGCGGATCAACAGCAGCGTGCTGGCGATGCTCCCAACCCAAAGTATGGGGGCCATTCCTCCGGCGTTGAGCGACGGCTTTATGCAGCGCCTCGACCGCCAGGTGGTGTGGTTGGTCAGCCCGGGTAAAACCGCCGATCCGGCGGTGGCCAGCCGCTGGCAGACCCTGCTGGCGCAGTCCGGCGCGTTAAGCGACCTCAAAGGTCCGATGGATGCGACCAGCCAGCAGGCGTGGGGCACCTTCTTCTTCCAGCATCGTAATGCGTTGATTGACAGCGCGACCCGCAGCCGTCTGCAACAGGGCGGTGACGCGCAGGCACAGTGGATTTTATCCCAGCTGTACTCGGCGTTTTCCGGGGTGAGCGGCAAAGAGCTGAGCAACGATCCGCTGATGCTGATGCGTGGCTCGCAGCTGGCGCTGGCGGCGAACGGACAGAAGCTGCGGCTGATGGACGGCTGGCTGGTCGCCGAGGACAGCGTGGGTAACTACTGGTATCTGCTGCACGGCGAGGTGAACGGCGCGTCCTTCGATATGCAGCAAACCCACCAGCGCGTTAGCCAATTGGCGGGACTGGAGGCTGAACTCAAAGCCCAGTTCCCGCAGGCGCAGCTCCTGTCGCGCGGGACGATGTTCTACAGCGATTACGCCAGCCAGCAGGCGAAACACGATGTCTCAACGCTCGGGGTGGCGACCGTGCTGGGCGTCATCCTGCTGATTGTGCTGGTGTTCCGCTCGATTCGCCCGCTGCTGCTCTGCCTGCTGTCCGTCGGCGTTGGCGCGCTGGCAGGCACCGTCGCCACGCTGCTGCTGTTCGGCGAACTGCATCTCATGACCCTGGTGATGAGCATGAGCATCATCGGCATTTCGGCGGACTACACCCTCTATTATCTGACCGAACGGATGGTCCACGGCGAGGTTTCCACCCCGTGGCAAAGCCTGGTCAAAGTCCGCCGAGCCCTGCTGCTGGCGCTGCTGACCACCGTGGTGGCGTATCTGCTGCTTATGCTGGCCCCGTTCCCCGGCATTCGCCAGATGGCGGTATTTGCCGCGGCGGGTCTGAGCGCCTCATGCCTGACGGTGATTTTCTGGCATCCGTGGCTGTGTCGCGGTCTGCCGGTGCGCCCGGTGCCGCTAATGACCGTGATGCTGCGCTGGCTGGCGGCGTGGCGGCGCAACAAAAAGCTCTCCGTTGGCCTGCCGGTGGCACTGACGCTGTTCTCGCTGGCGGGTCTCGCCACGCTGCGGGTGAATGACGATATTTCGCAACTGCAAGCCCTGCCGCCGCATTTGCTGGCGCAGGAGAAAAAAATCACCGCCCTGACCGGGCAGAGCGTCGATCAGAAATGGTTCGTGGTGTACGGCGATTCCGCCCAGCAGACGCTGGAGCGGCTGGAAGCCTTTACGCCACAGCTGGAGAAAGCCCGCCAGACGGGCCTGTTCGCCCAGTTCCGCACCCTGCCGCTGAACTCCTTGCAGCGCCAGGAGCAGGATTTAGCACTGCTGAAACAGGCCGCGCCTGCGGTGGCGACCGCCCTGAAAAGCGCCGGGCTGAACGCGGTAACGCCTGATCTGAATCCGATGCCGGTGACGGTCGAGGCCTGGCTGAAAAGTCCGGTCAGCGAAGGCTGGCGCCTGCTGTGGCTCACGCTGCCCGATGGGAAAAGCGGCGTGCTGGTCCCGGTTGATGGGGTGAAGGACAGCGCGGCGCTGCAACGCTTAGCGGAACAGGCCGATGGCGTGGCGTGGAACGATCGCAAAGCGTCGTTTGATAGCCTGTTCGCGTTATACCGCACGATATTAACCGCCCTGCTCGGCGTGGCGCTGATCGTTATCGCCATCGGCGCAATGCTGCGGCTCGGCTGGCGCAAAGGGCTGATAAGCCTGGTGCCGTCGCTGTTGTCGCTCGGCTGCGGGTTGGCGGCGCTGTCGTTCAGCGGTCATGCGCTGAACCTGTTCTCATTGCTGGCGCTGGTGCTGGTGCTGGGGATTGGCATCAACTACACCCTGTTCTTCAGCAATCCGCGCGGCACGCCGCTCACCTCACTGCTGGCGATTATTCTGGCGATGATGACCACCCTGCTCACGCTGGGGATGCTGGTCTTCAGCGCCACCCAGGCGATCAGCAGCTTCGGCATTGTGCTGGTCAGCGGCATTTTCACCGCGTTTCTGCTGTCGCCGCTGGCGATGCCGGGCAAGAAAGAGAGAAAACGAAAATGATGATACGTACCTTCTGGCATGGCCTCGCCCTCGTGGCGGTGCTGGCTCTCACCGGCTGTAGTCATTCTGCGCCGGATGAAAGCGGTCGCCCACAGGCGTGGCTGCAACCGGGCACGCAGATAACGCTCCCGCCGCCGGGCATTACCCCTGCGGTCAATTCCCAACAGTTGCTGACCGGCACTTTTCACGGCCAAACCCAGTCCCTGCTGGTGATGCTCAACGCCGATGACAAAAAGCTGACCCTGGCCGGGCTCTCGTCGGTGGGCATTCGCCTGTTCCTCGTCACCTATGACGCCCAGGGCATCCATACTGAACAGTCAATCGTGGTGCCGCAACTGCCGCCCGCCAGCCAGGTGTTGGCCGACGTGATGCTCAGCCACTGGCCGATTAGCGCCTGGACGCCGCAGTTACCGAAGGGCTGGACCCTGACCGATCGCGGGGATAAACGTGAGCTCCGCAATGCCCAGGGCAAGCTGGTGACGGACATCACCTACCTGCAACGCAAAGGTCAGCGCGAGCCGATCAGCATTGAGCAGCACGTTTTCAACTACCACATCACCATTCAATATCTGGGTGACTGAGATGATCTACATTGCTGCCGCAGGCATGATTAACGCGCTGGGTCGCACGCCGGATGAGATTGCCGCCAACCTCGGCGCAGGCGTTGCGCCGGGGATGCGCCTGCGTGAAGGCTGGTTGCAGGGCGAGGTGCCTGCGGTACTCGGCGGCGTGGATGGGGAACTGCCGCCCATCCCTGATGACGTTGCCGAACACCGTTCCCGCAACAATCAGCTGCTGCTGGCGGCACTGGAACAGATCCAGCCGCAGGTCGATGAGGCGATTGCCCGTTTCGGCCGTGACCGGGTGGCGGTGATTATGGGTACCAGCACCTCGGGCCTCGATGAAGGCGATATCCACGCCAGGCTGACGCTGAACGGTAAACCCAGCCCCGACTGGTGCTACGCCCAGCAGGAGCTGGGCGACCCGTCGCGCTTCCTGCGTAACTGGCTGAAGCTGGAAGGCCCGGCCTATACGCTGTCTACCGCCTGCTCTTCGAGCGCCCGGGCGATGATCAGCGGTCGCCGCCTGATTGAGGCGGGTCTGGTCGACGTGGCGATTGTCGGCGGGGCGGATACGCTCAGTCGGATGCCGGTCAACGGGTTCAATAGCTTAGAGTCGCTGTCGACCACGCTGTGCCAGCCGTTTGGTCGCGACCGCGATGGGATCACCATTGGCGAAGGCGCGGCGCTGATGCTGCTCACCCGCGAGCCGCAGGCTGTGGCCCTGCTCGGGGTGGGCGAATCCAGCGATGCACACCATATTTCCGCCCCGCATCCGCAGGGGGAAGGCGCCGTTCGCGCGATCCAACAGGCGTTACACGACGCCGGACTGACGCCGCAGGACGTGGGCTATATCAACCTGCACGGCACCGCCACTCCGCTCAACGATCGGGTTGAGTCGCAGGTGGTACACACGCTGTTTGGCGACAGCGTGCCGTGCAGCTCAACCAAGCATCTGACCGGACATACGCTGGGCGCGGCGGGCATTACCGAAGCGGCGTTGAGCTGGCTTATCCTCACGCGCCATTTACCGCTTCCGCCACAGGATTTCAGCCACGCACCGGCCGACCCGACGCTGCCGGCGTGCGGGATTATCACCGCCCCGCAGCCGCTGCTGCGCCCGGTCATTCTGTCCAATTCATTCGCCTTTGGCGGCAATAACGCCAGCCTTTTGCTGGGGAGAACCGCATGAGCCACTACTTATCACCCGGGGCGTATCTGCCGCACGACGCGCCGATGCTGCTGCTGGAAAGGGTACTGAACGTCAGCGAAGAACAGGCCACCTGTCAGGTGACGGTCACCCGCCAGGGCGTGCTGGCCCCGTTTATTGATGCCAGCAGCAATCTGCCGGGCTGGTTCGCGCTGGAGCTGATGGCGCAAACCGTGGGCGTGTGGTCCGGCTGGCACCGCCAGCAAAAGGGCGAAGCGCAAATTTCACTGGGTATGGTGCTTGGCGCGCGCGAGCTGAAATGCGTCGCGGGCGAATTTGCCGCCGACAGCGTACTCGAGGTGACCGTTTCGCTGCTGATGCAGGACGAGCGCTTCGGCAGCTTTGAGTGCGAAATTATCGCCGACGGCAAGAAGCTTGCCAGCGGGCGGGTCAACACCTTCCAGCCCACTTCCGAAGAATTACACTCCCTTTTTGAACAGAGAAAGTCATCATGAGTCGTTCCGTTCTGGTCACCGGGGCCAGTAAAGGCATTGGACGCGCGATTGCGTGCCAACTGGCCACCGATGGATTTACCGTTGGCGTGCATTATCACCGCGATGCGTCCGGCGCGCAGGAGACCCTCCACGCCATTGAAAGTGCGGGGGGCACAGGCCGTCTGTTGCAGTTTGACGTCGGCAATCGTGAGCAGTGCCGCGACGTACTAACCGCCGATATCGAACGGCACGGCGCGTGGTACGGCGTGGTCAGCAATGCGGGTATCGCCCGCGACGGCGCGTTTCCGGCGCTCAGCGACGATGACTGGGACAGCGTTATCCACACCAATCTCGACAGCTTCTACAACGTGATTCACCCGTGCGTGATGCCGATGATTGGCCTGCGCAGCGGGGGCCGTATCATCACGCTTTCCTCCGTTTCCGGACTGATGGGTAATCGCGGGCAGGTCAACTACAGCGCGGCCAAAGCCGGGATCATCGGGGCGACCAAAGCGCTGGCGATAGAACTGGCGAAACGCAAAATCACCGTCAACTGCATCGCCCCAGGCCTGATCGACACCGGGATGATCGAAATGGAAGACGCCGCGCTGAAAGAAGCGATGAGCATCATCCCCATGAAACGCATGGGTCAGGCCGAGGAAGTCGCCGGGCTTGCCAGCTATCTGATGTCCGATATCGCCGGGTACGTCACCCGGCAGGTGATTTCCATCAACGGAGGCATGTTATGACCCGTCGGGTGGTGATCACTGGCATGGGCGGCGTGACCGCGTTTGGCGAGAGCTGGCAGTCCGTGTCTGAGCGTCTGCGCGGTTATCAGAATGCGGTACGCAAGATGCCGGAATGGCAGATTTACGACGGGCTGCACACCCTGCTCGGCGCGCCGATTGATGATTTCACCCTGCCTGCGCATTACACCCGCAAGCGCATCCGCGCGATGGGCCGGGTATCGCTGCTGTCGACCCGCGCCAGCGAACTGGCGCTGGAGCAGGCCGGGCTGCTGGACGACGCGGTGCTGACCAACGGTGAAACCGGGATTGCCTACGGTTCTTCAACCGGCAGCACCGGGCCGGTGAGTGAATTTGCCACCATGCTGACCGAGAAGCACACCAACAACATCACCGGCACGACCTACGTGCAGATGATGCCGCACACCACCGCCGTGAATACCGGGCTGTTCTTCGGCCTGCGCGGGCGCGTGATCCCCACGTCCAGCGCCTGTACCTCCGGCAGCCAGGCGATCGGCTACGCCTATGAAGCCATTCGTCACGGTTATCAGACGGTGATGGTCGCAGGCGGGGCGGAAGAACTATGCCCGTCGGAAGCGGCGGTGTTTGATACCCTGTTCGCCACCAGCCAGCGCAACGATGCGCCCACCACCACGCCTGCGCCGTTTGACGCCAGTCGTGACGGGCTGGTGATCGGCGAAGGCGCAGGCACGCTGGTGCTGGAAGAGCTGGAGCACGCCAAAGCGCGCGGGGCGACAATCTTCGGGGAAATCATCGGCTTCGCCACCAACTGCGATGCGGCACATATCACCCAGCCGCAGAAAGAAACGATGCAGATTTGCATGGAACAATCCCTGCGTCAGGCCGGGCTTTCGCCGTCGGATATCGGCTATATTTCTGCGCATGGCACCGCCACCGATCGCGGCGATCTCGCCGAAAGTCAGGCCACCGCCGCGGTGTTTGGCTCCCGCACGCCTATCTCATCGCTGAAGAGTTATTTCGGGCATACGCTGGGGGCATGCGGTGCGCTGGAGGCATGGATGAGCCTGCAAATGATGCGCGAAGGCTGGTTTACGCCGACCCTAAACCTGCGCCAGCCTGACGAACAATGTGGCGATTTGGACTACATTATGGGAGAGTCCCGGGCTATTGATTGTGAGTTTTTGCAGAGCAATAACTTCGCCTTCGGCGGGATCAATACCTCGATTGTCATCAAACGCTGGGAGTAACGATGTATCGGCTGTTCCTCGGGAAAATTTCGACCCTCAGTCTGACGCCCCTGCCCTCGGGGCTGGCCCAGCATGCGCCGGACGGGAAGCGTCGCAGCGCATGGCTTGCCGGGCGGGCACTGTTGTGTCACGCCGTCTCGCCCCTGCCGGATATTCGCTATGGCGAGCAGGGAAAGCCGGGGTTCGACGACAGCCATTCCCTGTGGTTTAACCTGAGTCACAGCGGGGATAGCATCGCCCTGCTGCTGAGCGACGAAGGGGCGGTCGGATGCGATATCGAAGCGATTCGCCCGCGCCCGCAGTGGCCGCAACTGGCGAATGCGACCTTCACCAACAATGAACATCGTGAAATTGAACGTGCAGCCGAGGAGCACCGTCTGGCGGCGTTCTGGCGGATCTGGACGCGGAAAGAAGCGATGGTGAAGCAGCGTGGCGGCAGCGCCTGGCAGATTGTCAGCTATGACAGCACCGCGCCGCTGCATCTGCATTTGAGCGACGTCCAGACCGATGGCCTGAGCCTGGCGGTGTGTACCCCGACACCGTTTGATGTGGTGCCGCAGGTTATTGAGCGCTTGGCCTGATACCCCTCACCCCGGCCCTCTCCCCACAGGGGCGAGGGAGAAAACCGTTTATTCCCTCTCCCCTGTGGGGAGAGGGTTAGGGTGAGGGGAAAACGTTATGCTTCGAAGATAAAGCGTGGCGCAGTGAGATCGCTGCGCTGGAGATAACACAAATCGTACAGCAGCCCCACAAGGTTCACTCTGTGTTCGTTGGGGAGTACCACCGAGATCAGCGTGTGGGTCACCGCCTCGCAATACTCAAGCAGCAGTTCGGAATCTGGATTGAAACAGCTGGTCGTTTCCGCCGGGAGCTCTTTCGCGGTCAATTGCAGAATACGCACATCGGATAACAGTTCTCCCAGGGCTGATTTCATCGCCAGCAGGTACGTTTGCATGCAGCGCAGCACGGGCTGCATAGCGTGCTGATCTGTCGAATCCATTAGAATGGCCGCCAGCAGTTCACAGCGCTCAGCAATGGCAATACAGTCGGGGTTTTCTTCCAGTTCGGGATAGAGGGTAAGTTCAACGGGCTGAGAGTCATTAGACATATTCAACATCTCCTTTAGTAAGCTAATGCCACCCCGGAAATGCCAACTTCACGGTGGTGGCCCAGACAGAGTTGGCATACTGGCCTAAAGAACCAGCGAACCTTGCGGTTCCACTATCTGGGTCACCAAGTCCGTGAAGATATCACATACCTTCAAATCATTGGGTGAAGCAGACTACAATCCTGTTAAAAGGGTTGTCTTTAGCGTCAGAATGCCAATTCTGGCACCCGTTAGTGCAGGTGCAAGGCCACTCTAAACCTGTGGTTTTTTAATAAACAGCCCATTTTTTATTCCTGAAAGCACCTCGCAAAATATCGAACGGCTTTGTTGCAGTTGCAGAAAACTTACGGCGATGCTCGTAAACCCTGCCCTGACTTTGGTATAGGATGAGAGGAAACGTGATGCATCGAAGATAAAGCGTGGCGCGTTACCATTTTGCGAGGGCAATCAATTTACGCCTACGGAGAAGGTTTACACTTTTGAATGGAGAGAATAAACGTTAGCAAGGAACCGCTATGTATTACAGACATCACGTTATCCGTCATTTGCAGTCCAATAAAATTCTCGCATTAAAATTAGATCATGCTGTAACAGGCATTGGGAAATCGCGAATATCATTACCCGGATGATTCGATAACTATGATGAATCTAATCCAAAGGTTTTTTAAGCGGCTTTTTACGTCTTCAGTTTTACCCTACTGTCCCGCGTTGCTTACACTTGTCTTCGCAGTCGTTCTGGTTCATTTTTTTCCTGAAGGCCCAATCTGGCCCGTGGGCGTTTTCTTCATATTCATGATATTTATATTTTCACGTAACGTTAAATAGTTCACCAATTATTACCCGTTGTTGGATGCCAACGCGTTTTGCATTCGCAAGGAAATATTATCTACCGTGATACGTGGAATAATCTGTGTATCGCCTGATACCTTCCCGGTCAGGGGCGCAAGCCCCTTTAACGGTTACGTGGCGGCGAAAATATCGTCATCACCCCGGCCATCACCAGCAGTACGCCCGCCAGCCCTTGCAAGGAAAAGACTTCGTGTTGCAGCAACAGCGCGGCGGCCCACACCGCGATATAGCTCAGACTCAACAGCGCATAGGCCTTCGCTAACGGCAAGCGCCGCAGGGCGAAGAACCAGCACACCATCGAAGCCAGATAGCCCAAAAGCCCGGACAGCAGCGTCACGGTGCCTGCGTCGAACCGCAGGAGGTGCCACAGCAAGGTGACAACATCGCTCACCTCCGGCAGGGTCAGCATCGCCTGGCGCAACAGCAGCTGCGCCCCGCTGACCAGACACACACTGAGCAACGCCCATACAATGCCCATCAGTGGCTGCCTCCCAGTATGACGATGCCCAGAATGATCAACCCGACGCCCAGCCAGTGACGCTGCGATACCGGCTCATGCCAGATGAAACGTGCCGCCAGCGTCACCCACACAAAGTTCAGGCTCAGCATCGGGTACGCAATCCCGACGGGTAAACGCTGCAATACCACCAGCCACAGCGCCATACCAAAGCCCAGCGCCAACAGCGCCAGGCCCAGCCATAAGACGAGGTGCGGCCCACGCCGTCCGGATTTCGCCGGGCGGGTGGCCTGTTTCTGGCACAGCATCCCGACACAGCTCAGCAGGCTGGCCAGCAGCAGAGCGAAGGTGGTTATCATTGCGGCAGATACTGCACAAACACCATCCGGCTCATCACATACAGGTTATCGGGTTTCGGCAAACCGAGCTCCTCGAGCTTTTGTCCTGTGTTCAACTGTAGCACCAGCGACACCGGGCCTTCCGCACGATGCGCCGCCAGCCAGCCGTCGAATTCATCATTATCGATAAAACGGCACTGGGCATCCGGATACGCCAGGCCGTATTTCAGTTCGCCCTGCTGGCCGAACATCGTGATGTCGCTGCGTTTCAGATCCCACGCCAGCCCGGCCGCCACCCCCACGCTGTTGGTGAGCACATAGCGGCTCGGGGCCAGTTGTTCACGCACGATATCGGTGATGAACTGCGGCTGTTTGCTGTCGATCACTTTATCCGGGATGGCAAAGCCGACCAGCAGCGCCAGCCCCAACGGACAGCAGGCGGCCAACGCCCAGCGCTTCACGCCATCGCGAATCGACAGCCAGCCCACCAGCGCCCAGGCAGCAAACGCCACCGCCGCCAGCAGACACTTATACAGTTCAATGCTGTTCCACACCGGTTTCGACATCGGGCCCCACGGTGAGACCACCAGCACCGCCACCAGCCCAATCAGGCCGAAAGCGATGTTGATAATCCCGTTGTAGCGCAGCGCCTTCGACCCTTTATCGACGGCCTCGAGCGCACAGCGCGCCATCAGGATGACCAGCGGCGCAAAGCACGGCAGGATGTAGGTGGGCAGCTTGCCTTTGGCGATGCTGAAGAACAGCAATGGCATCACCACCCAGCCCAGCAGATAGAATGCGCTGCGCTGCGGGTCGCGTGCTGTCCAGCCCGTTTTGAGCGCCCCCGGCAGCAGGGCCAGCCACGGTAAACTGCCCGCAATCAGGAACGGAATGTAGTACCAGACCGGCGCTTTATGCTGCGCATCACTCTGCGCGAAACGCTGGACGTGCTCCACCCAGAAAAAGTAGCGCCAGAAATCGGGTTCACGCTGCGCAATTGCCAGACCCCACGGCAGCACGGTGAGGATACACACCCCGACCGCCACCCACCCCCACAGCAGCACCTCTTTCCAGCGTTTCTGTACCATCACCCACGGCAGCACGCTGATAACCGGCACCGCCAGGGCGAGAAAGCCTTTGGTCATCACCCCCATCCCGCAGGCGACGCCCAGCAGCACGTAGCCGCCTAGTTTTCCGGCGCGCGTCGGCGACTGGGTTGCGCCCCAGAAGCTGCACATTGCCAGCATCAGCCACAGGGCAATCATCGGGTCGAGCACCGCGTAGGTCCCGATGCCATACACCAAAAATGCCGTCAGAAAGATGACGGCAGAGAGAATAGCCGTCCGCTTATCCTGCCACAGTTTCCACGCCAGCCAGGCCACCAGCAGCGCGGTACAGGCGGTGGAAAAAACCACCCCGAAGCGCACCGCAAAATTGGAATGACCAAACAGCCACTGACCAATACTGTTGAACCAGTAACCGGCAATCGGTTTTTCGAAGTAACGCAGGCCGAGGAAATGCGGCACCAGCCAGTCGCCCGTCGCCAGCATTTCGCGGCTGATCTCCGCATAGCGGGTCTCATCTGGCTGCCACAACAATCGGAAATTCAGAGGCAGGACATAATACAGCACGAATAAAAACAGCAGCGATGCGCTTATACGTACGGATTTCATAGCACTTAATCCAATAATTGTTCTTGTCCCAGCCAGCCTTCCCGACCCGCCAGTTCACCTCGCACCACATTCCCTTTTGGTAGCGAACTAAAATCCTCCGGCAACAGCTGGCTCAACGGGCAAAAGGTAATGCCCTCCTGTACCGCCTGCCGGATCAGATCTTCAAATTGTGACGCGCCAATAATGCCTTCTACTTCAGCATGGATGGTGTAAACCGGCACGCCATTGTCGTGATGGATTTGCTCCAGCAGCCAGTCGTTATAACCTTCAGCGTCAACGCGGGTGCCCACGGCTTCATCCCAGGTGGGTAACGTGACCGGGATTTGCACGGTGCCCGTTTTCCCGTCGCCCAATACCGGCAAGAAAGGTCGGGTCCCGCGACAGTCGCTGTTGTAGAGAAAATCAAAACCCTCTTTGGCTCTGACCACGCGCCCATCGGCCCGCCAGCCCGCGACGGCGGAACAGGTCACCGGGGTGCCGATAATCGCTTCCAGCGCCTGCAAACCGCGGCCAATTTCCTGCTCTACGTGCGGCAGGTCCCAGACCCCGCTCCACCTCTGCCAGCGATGATGATCCCAGGCATGCAGCCCGACCTCATGCTCGTTGGCGGTGGCGCGGATCACCTCCGCGTTCGCGGTTCCGATGATTTTCCCCGGCCAGGCGGTGCCCGCCAGCAGGATATCCCAGCCGTAGAGCGATGCCGCGCGCGAGCGCAGCATCTTCCATAAGAACTTTGGCTTTAACAGGCGCCACAGATGGCGCCCCATGTTGTCCGGCCCGACGCTGAAGAAGAAGCTGGCCTGAATGTCGTGCCGCCGGAGGATCTCCAGCAGGCGGGGTACGCCATCGCGGGTGCCGCGAAAGGTATCCACATCAACGCGTAAGCCAACTTTTCGCATCATTTTTTCGGTTCCGTTAACTCAACGGTGCGCAGGAAGAAGTCCAGCGTCTGCTCAACCGTTTGCTGCATTTCCACCGTCGGCTGCCAGTCGAGGCAACGTTTGGCGTTACGAATGCTCGGCTTACGGTGCTCAACGTCCTGATACCCTTTGCCGTAATAATCGCTGCTTTCCACTTCGCGGAAGCCCGCAAACGGCGGGAACTGGTTACGCAGCGGATGACGTTCGAAGCAGTCGAGCAGCATTTCAGCCAGCTCTTTGATACTCGCTTCATTATCCGGGTTACCGATATTAATGATCTGCCCGTCGCAGCGCCCGTCTTTGTTCTCAATGATGCGGAACAGCGCTTCGATCCCGTCGCTGATATCGGTGAAGCAGCGCTTCTGCTTCCCGCCTTCGATAAGCTTAATCGGCGAACCTTCTACCAGGTTGAGGATCAGCTGGGTGATGGCGCGGGAACTGCCGATCCGCGCGGCATTGAGGTTGTCCAGACGCGGGCCCATCCAGTTGAACGGACGGAACAGAGTGAATTTGAGGTTTTCTTTGTCGCCGTAGGCCCAGATCACCCGGTCCAGCAACTGTTTGGACACCGAGTAAATCCAGCGCTGTTTGTTGATAGGCCCAACAACCAGATTCGAGGCGTCTTCATCGAAGTTGTTGTCGGTACACATGCCGTACACTTCAGACGTGGACGGGAAGATGATGCGCTTGTTGTACTTCACACAGTCGCGGATTATCTTCAGGTTCTCTTCGAAATCGAGTTCGAATACGCGCAGCGGGTTACGGGTGTACTCGATTGGGGTGGCGATCGCCACCAGCGGCAGCACCACGTCACATTTCTTGATGTGGTATTCGATCCACTCAGAGTGAATGCTGATATCACCTTCAACGAAGTGGAAGCGCGGGCAATCGAGGAAACGGCTGATGGCATCTGAGCCGATATCCAGGCCGTAAATTTCGTAGTTATCGTCCGCCAGCAGGCGCTCGGTCAGGTGGTTACCGATGAAACCGTTGACCCCAAGGATCAGCACCCGCGTGCGGCGTTTCACCGCCACAAACGGTTTGCTCGACAGCAGCGCGCTGGGCACCAGACCCAGCGCCAGCGCCAGCTGTGCGCCCTGCATGTAAACGCCTTTATCGGTTTGACCAGTCAGCACTTCCAGCGCCCCGCTACCGCAGGCCACCACCAACGGGTTCACCGACAGCACGGTGCCCGGTTTGGCCGCCGCCATGTCATGACGCACGCGGGATTTCCAGACGATGAATTTGTGGGTGCCGACGAAACCGAACGCGCCCGGCCACGGGTCAGACACCGCGCGCACCAGGTTGTGCAGCGACGCGGCAGACTGTTCCCAGTTCAGCCGCCCGTCTTCCGGCGTGCGACGGCCAACGTAGGTCGCCTGGCTTTCGTCCTGAACCGTTTCAATTATGTCGCCGGTGGCAATCTGCGGCAGCACATCACGCAGCAGCGTTTGCGCGGCGCTGCACACTTTACGGTGCAGGGTCAGCGCCACGTCAGCATCATCAATCTGCACCTTCAACTGGCCCATAATGTTGCCCGCGTCTGCGCGCTTGACCATTCGATGCAGGGTCACGCCGGTCTCTTTTTCCCCGTTAACCAGCACCCAGTTCAGCGGGGCGCGACCACGATAGCGTGGCAGCAGGGAACCGTGCAGATTGAACGCCCCCTTAGGCGCGAAGCTGACGATATCGTCGCTCAGCAGATGGCGGTAGTAGAAGGAGAAAATGACGTCGGGTGCCATCGCGCGAATACGCTCCACCCACAGGGGATGGTTCACGTCTTCCGGGGCATACACGGTAATGCCCTGCTCGGCAGCCAGACGGGCGACGGAGCCAAAGAAGTGATTCTCCCCGGCGTTATCCGGATGAGTAAAGATCGCCTCGATGTCATATCCCGCGTCAAGCAGGGCCTGAATACCGGTGCAACCCATGTCGTGATAGGCGAATACGACAGCTTTCATGAACGATTTTCCTCTTCTACAGCCAGTTTTTCCTGGCGAACAACACGTTGAATAAAGTAGCGGGGACGGGCTCGCACATCGTTATAGATGCGCCCGATATACTCCCCGAGAAGTCCCATACCGACGAACTGCGCGCCGATAAACATAAACAGCACGGCGAACAGCAGGAATAACCCATCGCCCGCCCATTCGGCGCCCAGCGCCAGACGTAAAATCACCAGCAGAATGGCGAACGCGAAGCCCGCCAGGGCAATCACGCTGCCGACCACGCTCAACAGACGCAGCGGCGTGGTGGTCAGACAGGTCACCAGGTCGTACATCAGGTTAATCAGGCGCATAAAGCTGTATTTGGAGTCACCAAACTCGCGCTCGGCGTGCAGCACCGGGATCTCCACCGCGCGACGCGCGAAGGTGTTGGCGAGGATCGGGATGAAGGTGCTGCGCTCGTGGCAGTTGAGCATCGCGTCGATAATGTGGCGGCGATAGGCACGCAGCATGCAGCCGTAGTCGCCCATCGCTTTACCGGTGGTGCGCTGGATCAAGCGGTTGATCATCTTCGAGGCGGATTTACGGAAGATGCTGTCCTGGCGATTCTGGCGCACGGTGCCCACCACGTCGTAACCTTCGTCGGCTTTTTCCACCAGACGCGGGATCTCTTCCGGTGGGTTTTGCAGGTCGGCATCGAGGGTAATAATCAGGTCGCCGGTGACGTGGCTAAAGCCCGCCATAATTGCCGAGTGCTGGCCGTAGTTACGGTTCAACAGCACCGCCACGATATGGCTGCCCGGGGCTTGCGCGGCGCGGCTCAGCATCTGGGCAGAATCGTCGCTGCTGCCGTCATCGACCAGCAGGATTTCGTAATCACGGTTTAAGGTGGCGCAGGCGGCGTCGGTGCGGCGGATAAGTTCAGGCAGGCTTTCCTGCTCGTTGTACACCGGGATGACCACCGAGACTTTTTGTATTTTAGGCGCTTCAAACATATCAATGTCCTGCGAGCTGATGGAGCGCAGAAATGACGCGGGTTGTGTCGTCATGAGTCATATCCGGGAAGAGAGGCAGAGAACATATGCGCGCGCTGTTCCACTCCGTGTTCGGCAGGGAGAGGTTCGGATAGCGTTCGCGGTAATATTTTTGGGTGTGCGCGGCGCGGAAATGCAGGCCGGTGCCGATACCCTGCGCCTTCAACTGTTCCATCAGCCCGTCGCGGCTGATACCACAGCGGGATTCATCCACCCGAATGATAAACAGATGCCAGGCGTGCTGGTGCGGCCACGCCGGAATGGCGAGCGGCTGAAACGGGGTGTCGGCGAGTTCGGTTAAGTAGCGTTGAGCCATTTCAGCGCGTTTAAGATTGGCCTGAGGCAGTTTACCGAGCTGAACCAGCGCCATCGCGGCGTTGATATCCGCCAGGTTGTATTTAAAGCCCGGGGAAATCACTTCCGCCTGCGGCGCTCGGCCATGGGTCTGGCGGTCATAGGCATCGACGCCGAGACCGTGGAATTTCAGGCTGCGAATCCGCAACGCCAGCCGATCGTTATCGGTGACGATCAATCCCCCTTCGGCGCAGGTCATGTTTTTGATTGCGTGGAAGGAGAAAATCGCGGTGCCTTTGTCGCCGACGTGACGGCCTTTGTAGTACGTTCCTGCCGCGTGGGCCGCGTCTTCAATCACCGGAATACCGTGTGGGTCGGCGAGGGCGCGAATGGCATCGATGTCGCACGGCGCCCCGGCGTAGTGAACCGGAATAATGGCTTTGGTGCGCGGCGTGATGGCGGCGGCAACCGCTTCCGGGGTGATCATTAACGTGTCGTTATCGACATCAATCATCACCGGGGTGGCGCCGAGCAGCTCAATCATATTAAGTGTCGACACCCAGGTCTGCGACGGGGTGATCACTTCATCGCCGGGGCCGATATCCAGCGCCATCAGGGTGACATGCATCCCGCCAGTAGCGGAGCTGACGGCAATGGCGTGGCGGTTGCCGGTCAGGGCGCAAAACGCCTCTTCAAGCTGCGCGTTCTTTGGCCCGGTAGTTATCCAGCCGGACTGCAAGACCGCTTTCAGCGCAGCGAATTCCTCATCCCCCATGGACGGGCGTGAGAAAGGTAAAAAGTTACTCATTGATTATCCTTACCCTGAACGTTGGGGTTTAACCAAAAATCATCCTGCGCCAGCGGAGTTAAACGAATTAATAATAAGAAGGGTCGAAAAGCGCGTGGAGATAAACGCCAGCTCAACGCAGTTGAAATTAGCGGAGGTAGATTAGGATAATATTAAGAATGAGGAGAGCCGGGGAAATAAAGCCCACGCTGACAAGGCCGGTGTCCCTCGCAGCCCGAACGAACCCCAACGCGATCCGCACAAATGTAACTGCATGTTTTTCACCGATCGCACTTAAAGGTTATGCAAAACAATCCGTTAACTATTCTCGCGATTGTGTAAAAAAAGATATCTAACATTCTTGAGGTTTACCCCCCGGGACAATAACCGTACTGTTTAGGACGATAAGCAAGCGACTGAAAAAATTTAAAATTAAATACCACCTCTTGTGTTAGTTTCTTTCAATTACCGCTCAGGAATACTCTTCAATTATGAACATAAGCTTCGTTAGCGATAACTTTTACCTGTGCACAGGTATCGAGTCACAGGTTTTCGACTCTCATCAAATCACCTGTAAGCAGGATATTGATGTGTACCTTCAGTCTTATAATCCAGCGCACTATCTGGTGGTGGGAATTGAGAATCTTTTTCTGCGCGATTACTTCATTAAATCCGTGAAGCGACTTAACGTTAAATATATGATTCTGATGCAGGATATTATTAAAGATCACTGCTTCAAGATGGGCGATGTGGTGTTCTCATCAATGGAGTGCACACCGCACTACATCCAGAAAATTGTCCGTTATTTTCCCAAGCCGCGCCAGAATGTCCTCACCCAACGCGAGCTGGACATCCTTGATGTGTTCCACCTGCAAAATGTAAAAATTGCCCGCGAACTGGATATCTCGCAAAAAACCGCCAGCGGCCACCGGGTCAATATCCAGCATAAACTGCGGATGAAATCGAAAAACACACTGGCAATGCTGCGCATCAAAACTGCGATATCACGCAGCAGTGGCTCGCAGTTGCATGGCCTCTTAATACACTAATCTACTACTCCTCTTTTTCCAGCAATCTCACAGGGAGAAATTTTCTCCTTGGCACTTCTGCATTAAATTAATATTTTTCAATCATTTACAACACAGTCATTTATTCGAAAATACAATTCAATCTATTCATATTGCTCATCACGGCTGAAAAAAGTAGCATCATTGCGACTTTTCTTATTTCTTAATATTGCTATTTGTTGATAAGCGCTGATGAATTCTTTACGTATTTTTTTATGGCTGTGCTGTTTATTTGGCTTCCAGTATACAGCCCTGGCGAGCACCTCCGTGCCGCACCATCCCAATAAACCGGCTAACAAGTATCTTGTCGTTAAGCCCGCTAAAACCGCCGCAAATCTTAAGCGCCGCAAGCGTCTGATGCGTGAGTATCAACACTGGAAAGGCACCCGTTACCGTTTGGGCGCAAACTCGCATAAGGCGATTGATTGCTCCGCCCTGACCCGCCGTCTTTATCGTGATGCGTTTGCCGTTAACTTGCCCCGCACCACCGGGGGACAGATCAACCGGGGTAAGAAAGCGAGACAAAAAACCCTGCGCATTGGCGATCTGCTGTTTTTCAAAACCGGGCGGGCGCAAAGGCATGTGGGAATTTACATTGGTGAGGACCGGTTTATCCATGCGTCAAGCCGTAAAGGGGTCACTATTTCACTCCTGAGTAATCCCTACTGGGCCAGCCGTATCATCGCCGCGCGCCGGGTATTAACCGAAACAACAATAAGGTAATTCTAAATACAGCCTCAACCAAGCTCATTTCCTTATCGAATAAATGGTCGACCTGAATATAATGGCCGCACATTTTAACGATCTCGTTATGGCGAGGCTCCTGTACAAATATAAGTTATCGCCCTGATGGTATCGAGAGAGACCACACAGGGAAATACAGGCATCCATCGAATCAAGGTGTTGCCAAGATAACTTCTGCCGGACATTTATGCCGGGCGGATACGTTGTACAGTGCTAAATCCAGGACGTAGGGATCTGCTCAGTTTGCTATTCCTGTCTTGTTTGTTCGCCCCTATGAGGTATTTTTTATAGGGAAATCAACATGTCTCAAATCCAGTTTGCGGCTAACACACCTACCGCCGTTTTTGACGGTGACACCATCAATCACTATATGTCGCAGAATGTTATCGCACTGGCCGATCATTACTGCGTGCATGAAGCCCGTGAATCCTTTCTCAAGCAGCTGCAAAATGATGATATTCCTGGTCATGTTTTTGTGGTCGCCGGAAATAAGCTGCGGGGAATTTTATCCGTTCGAAAATTATTGCAGGAAAGCGATGAGGGCCAGCCCATTTGTAGCCTGATGGACAGCTGCGTCTTTCATGTAAAGCCGGACGATGAACGCCAGCAGGTTGCGGCCAGGCTGGCTGACAGACAGTTAAGCGTGGTGCCGGTGCTGGAAAACGGCGTGCTGGTCGGCGGCCTGATGGAAAAAGAGATTGACCATCTGCTGGCCGATGACGTCACCGAAGACGTTCAGCGTCAGGGAGCGACGCTGCCGCTGGAGCAGCCGTATCTGGACACCAGTCCGGTGGCGCTGTGGAAGAAACGTTCTGTCTGGCTGCTGCTGCTGTTCGTCGCAGAGGCCTACACCAGCAGCGTTATTCAGCATTTTGAAGAGGCGCTCGAATCGGCCATTGCCCTGGCATTCTTTATCCCGCTGCTGATCGGCACCGGCGGTAACAGCGGTACGCAGATAACCTCTACCCTGGTGCGCGCCATGGCGCTCGGCGAGGTACGGTTGCGCGATATGGGGCGGGTTATCCGCAAAGAGGTAACCACCTCACTGCTGATTGCTATCACGCTCGGTGCGGCGGGCTGTTTCCGCGCCTGGATGATGGGTATCGGGCCAGAAATCACGATTATCGTCAGCCTGACGCTGGTGTGTATCACCCTGTGGAGTGCGGTGGTGTCGTCGGTTATCCCGATGGTGCTTAAGCGCGTAGGTATCGATCCGGCGGTGGTTTCCGCGCCGTTTATCGCCACCCTGATTGACGGCACCGGGCTGATTATTTACTTCAAGATTGCACAGACGTTCTTGGGGCTTAACTGAGCGGGAAGGTAAAGTAAAAGAGCCAGCGCTTGGGCTGGCTCTTTCTTATAAAGGGCGACGTGACTTAAACAACCAGCACGCCAATCAGCTGAGACAAGCCGTAGCTTATCATCCATCCAACGCTGACCACTGCGCCTTTTGCCTTTAAGCTCAATCGCTTAAAAGTATCTCGATTCTTTTTATACAGGGCGTAAGTGAGCAAAAGCTTCACCAACAAAGCAGTAATAAGAATAAGATAAAAGTTCATGCTCTCTCCGTGTGCATGCGAACTGTGAAGGGGTTAGACATATTACCTTCCCGTGATAAAAACAGGGAATTATTTTGTGCCTTCTTATAATCCCCTGCTGAAATCACCTGACTGAAAACCTTACGCCTCCACCAGCGCCTGCGCACAGGCCCACGCCGAGGCCCACGCCCACTGGAAGTTGTAGCCACCTAACCAACCGGTCACGTCCATCACTTCGCCGATGAAATAAAGCCCCGGCGCGTTGCGCGCTTCCATGGTCCGGGAAGAGAGTTCGTGGGTGTCCACCCCGCCCAGCGTCACTTCCGCCGTGCGATAGCCTTCGGTGCCGTTCGGCTGGACGCGCCAGTTAGTGAGCGTCTCCACCAGCTGTTGCTGATCTTTACTGTTTAACTGCTTGAGCTGCACGTCCGGGATTTGCCCTAACTGCTGCAAACATTCCACCAGCCGTTTTGGCAACTGCATCGCCAGGGTGTTTTTCAGGCTTTGGTTAGGATGGGCGTTACGCTGCTCATCGAGGAAGGCGTCGAGATCACACTCCGGCAGCAGATTGATGCTGACGAACTCGCCGGACTGCCAGTAACTGGAAATTTGCAGTACCGCCGGGCCGGACAGGCCGCGGTGGGTAAACAGCAAACTTTCACGGAACACGGTGCCGTCATCGGCAGTAATGACCGACGGAACGGAGACCCCGGAGAGCACCTGGAGCTGTTCCAGGAGCGGTTTATGCAGCGTGAACGGCACCAGCCCGGCACGCGTCGGCAACACCTTCAGACCAAACTGCTCGGCAATTTTATAACCGAACGGTGAGGCCCCAAGGCCTGGCATCGACAGCCCGCCGCTGGCAATCACCAGCTTCTTCGCGGCCACCGTGTCGCCGTTAAGCTGTAATACGTAGTCAGCTTCTTCGGTGCGTTCAACGCTGATGATCTCGGTGCGCAGGCGCGTGGTCACGTTGCCCTTTTCGCATTCGGCCACCAGCATCGCCACGATTTGCTCGGCGGAATCATCACAGAACAGCTGGCCGAGGGTCTTCTCATGCCAGGCGATGCCGTACTTGCCGACCAGATCGATGAAGTCCCACTGGGTGTAACGGGCCAGCGCCGATTTACAGAAATGCGGGTTCTGACTCAGGTACGCCGCGGGTTCGACGTACATATTGGTGAAGTTACAGCGTCCGCCGCCGGACATTAAAATCTTGCGGCCCGGCTTTTTGCCGTTATCCAGAAGCAGCACTCGCGCCCCCGCCTGTCCCGCCTGCGCTGCACAAAACATTCCCGCCGCGCCTGCGCCGACAACAATGGCATCAAACCTTTCCACACGCCCGTCCTCTCATTTTGAATGTCGGGAATTGTAAATTTTCCCTTGCGGTACGACCAGTCAGAATTTTTTGATGAATGGTCATGCCTTTGAAACTTATAGAGTAATTCCTGACGCTATTTTTACGTCAGTGAACATATATCAATAAAAGTCTATATTTCTCTTTGCCCACGCTGCGTTTGTCCTGGATAATGCGCCGCGTTCATGTCCTCATAAATGGCGTAACGTCCTATGCTACATTTGTTTACTGGCCTGGATTTACATACCGGGCTTTTATTATTGCTTGCTCTGGGATTTGTGTTGTTTTACGAAGCGATTAACGGCTTCCACGACACCGCAAACGCAGTAGCGACCGTTATCTACACCCGTGCAATGCGTTCCCAGCTCGCGGTGGCAATGGCGGCAATCTTCAACTTCTTTGGCGTGCTGTTGGGCGGTCTGAGCGTAGCCTATGCGATTGTGCATATGCTGCCAACGGATTTGCTGCTCAACATGGGCTCTGCTCATGGGCTCGCCATGGTCTTCTCTATGCTGTTAGCGGCGATTATCTGGAACCTCGGTACCTGGTATTTCGGCCTTCCGGCATCCAGCTCTCACACCCTGATCGGGGCGATTATCGGGATTGGTTTAACCAACGCCCTGATGACCGGCACCTCAGTGGTGGACGCGCTGAACATCCCTAAAGTGATGGGGATTTTCGGTTCTCTGATTATTTCGCCTATCGTCGGCCTGGTGGTTGCCGGTGGCTTAATCTTCATTCTGCGTCGTTACTGGAGCAACACCAAGAAAAAGGCGCGTATTCACCTGACGCCAGCCGAACGTGAAAAGAAAGACGGTAAGAAAAAGCCGCCATTCTGGACCCGTATTGCGCTGATCATCTCTGCCATTGGCGTGGCGTTCTCCCATGGGGCGAACGACGGTCAGAAAGGCATTGGTCTGGTGATGCTGGTGCTGATTGGCGTGGCACCGGCGGGCTTTGTGGTCAACATGAATGCGTCTGGTTACGAAATTACGCGTACCCGTGACGCCGTCAACAACGTCGAAATCTACTTCCAGCAGCATCCTGATTTGCTGAAAAAAGTGACCGGCGTTGACCAGCTGATCCCTTCTCCTGAGCAGGGCGTAACCCAGCCTGGCGAGTTCCATTGTCATCCGGCCAACACCATTAACGCGCTCAACCGCGTGAAAGGGATGCTGGATAACAACATTGAGAGCTACGACAAGCTGAGCGTTGAGCAGCGCAGCCAGATGCGTCGCATCATGCTGTGCATCTCTGACACCACCGATAAAGTGGCGAAGCTGCCGGACGTGAGTGCCGACGATCAGCGTCTGCTGAAGAAGCTTAAAACCGATATGCTGAGCACCATCGAGTACGCGCCTATCTGGATTATCATGGCCGTCGCACTGGCGCTGGGCATTGGTACCATGATTGGCTGGCGTCGCGTGGCGACCACCATCGGTGAGAAAATCGGTAAGAAAGGCATGACGTATGCGCAGGGTATGTCCGCGCAGATGACGGCCGCCGTATCGATTGGTCTGGCGAGCTACACCGGGATGCCGGTCTCCACCACCCACGTTCTGTCGTCCTCCGTTGCGGGTACGATGCTCGTCGACGGTGGCGGTCTGCAACGTAAAACGGTCACCAGCATTCTGATGGCGTGGGTACTGACCCTGCCAGCGGCGATTATCCTTTCTGGCTCGCTGTACTGGCTGAGTCTGAAGTTAATCTAAGCGTTCAGGCACAATAAAAAACGGGTCAGGAAACTGACCCGTTTTTTTTATCTCAGTACTTTTTAAATTAAGAGTCAGTGCCAAATCATCAATGCAATCATGCTGATAATCACCAGGCCACACAGCGCACTGGTTAAGACAAACTGGCGACGAACGCGTTCACAGCGGCGAATAAACTCATCATCATGATGATCGCGATAGCGCTGCGCGTAGATATACCACACCAAACGCACCTGTTTGCCCGGCTGACCGTGGGAGGTAAAAAAGCCTCCGCCATCCACATACTGATAGAGTAAGGGATCGCAACCACGCAGCACCACCAACAGGGCGCGCAATGATGAGAAGTAGCGCGCCATATTCACCACACACACGATACACAAAGCCCAAAACAGCGCGACAGTGCTTACCATATCTCCTCCCCGGCGACCCGCCCACGGAGACTCCCTCCGGGACTACCGCAACCCGAAACTCAACAGACAGTCAGTGAAAGAGTGAGAATCCGGTCACATTAACTTATCCGACCGGCTCTTTTAATAGTGTAGGAGATCCGCTGATTTTTTTGCCACATCCTTAATCGTAATCAATGGATAAAGATAAAGGATTTGTTTAACTAATTGGTGATCAAGGGTCATTGACGTAACTTAAGGCTCGTTTTAAGGTTGAGTTGACTATACTCAATACGTAACCAAAGACTTAAGGAAGGAGTAACACTATGGCTTACAAACACATTCTTATCGCGGTTGACCTCTCCCCGGAAAGCAAGGTTTTGGTCGACAAAGCAGTCTCTATGGCGCGCCCTTACAACGCGAAAGTTTCCCTGATTCATGTCGATGTGAATTACTCCGATCTCTACACCGGCCTGATCGACGTTAACCTGGGCGATATGCAAAAGCGTATCTCTGAAGAAACGCACCACGCATTAAGCGAGCTTTCGACTAACGCCGGGTATCCGATCACTGAAACCCTGAGCGGCAGCGGTGATCTCGGCCAGGTGCTGGTCGATGCTATTAAGAAATACGATATGGATTTGGTGGTTTGCGGTCATCATCAGGATTTCTGGAGCAAGCTGATGTCGTCGGCTCGCCAGCTGATTAATACCGTGCATGTGGATATGTTGATTGTTCCACTGCGTGACGAAGAAGACGAGTAAGTGTTTGGGGGAGGGTGTTCCACCCATCCCTGATATATCGCTCACGGTGGAATTGTTCCGTTCACCAGATGTTCTGCAGGCTCCGTAAACCGTGCATAACGTGAACGGGATAAGGGGAGCACCACGCTCCCCTTATCAATCCCCGTGCCCGAGGGGACTAAGGGTATTGAGTATCTGGCTGAAAATCGCCATAACGGACGTTGGCGGCTAACCGGAACCACCCCCTCATTCCGCTTCTGTCGTCCCCGCATAAATATCAAATCGATGCCCTTTGGTGAGCACCGCATTCGGCGTTTCCACGTTGGCCAGCGGCGGGGCGTAGTCCGGGCGCTTTACTACCACCCGTTTGGTCGCCAGCTGTTGCGCAGGCCCTAACAAGCCATCGGCATCCAGGTCCGGCCCCACCAGCGACTGGAATACCCGCATCTCCTTTTTCACCAGCGCACTCTTTTGCTTGTGCGGAAACATCGGGTCGAGGTACACCACCTGCGGGCGCGGCGTGATATCGGTCAGCGCCGTCAGGCTGGAGGCGTGAATCAGCTGCAAACGTTCCTGCAACCAGCCGCCAATTTCCGGGTCAGCGTATCCGCGCGCCAGACCATCGTCGAGCAACGCGGCCACCACCGGGTTACGCTCCAGCATCCGCACCCGGCAGCCCACGGACGCCAGCACGAACGCATCGCGACCGAGCCCTGCCGTGGCGTCGACGACATCCGGCAGATAACTGCCTTTGATGCCAACCGCCTTTGCCACCGCCTCGCCGCGGCCCCCGCCGAACTTGCGCCGGTGCGCCATCGCCCCACCGACAAAATCGACAAAGATACCGCCGAGCTTCGGCTCATCGCGCTTACGTAACTCCAGATGCTCCGGGGTTAACACCAGCGCCATCAGGTTATCCGCATCGTGTTCCAGACCCCAACGGGCCGCAAGAACAGATAAGGCGCCATCGCTGGCGCCTGATTCATCTACTAAACAGATTTTCACTAACGTGTCAGCCCTTGATGCCGTAATGCTCAAGCATCGCATCCAGCTGCGGCTCGCGGCCACGGAAGCGTTTGAACAGGGTCATTGGCTCTTCGGAACCGCCGCGGGTCAGGATGTTGTCGAGGAACGACTGGCCGGTTTCACGGTTGAAAATCCCCTCTTCTTCGAAGCGGGAGAAGGCATCTGCCGCCAGCACGTCGGCCCACAGATAGCTGTAGTAACCCGCCGCATAGCCACCGGCAAAAATGTGGCTGAAGGCGTGCGGGAAACGGCCCCACGATGGACCCGGCACCACGGAAACCTGTTTCTTGATTTCAGCCAACGTCTCGAGGATTTTCGCACCCTGCTCAGGGTTAAACTCAGCGTGCAGACGGAAATCGAACAGGCCAAATTCCAGCTGACGCAGAACGAACATCGCCGCCTGATAGTTTTTCGCCGCCAGCATTTTATCCAGCAGTTCTTTCGGCAGCGGTTCACCGGTTTCGTAGTGGCCAGAGATAAACGCCAGCGCGTCCGGCTCCCAGCACCAGTTTTCCATAAACTGGCTTGGCAGTTCGACCGCATCCCACGGCACACCGCTGATGCCCGACACACCCGCGGTTTCGATGCGGGTCAGCATATGATGCAGACCGTGACCGAACTCGTGGAACAGGGTTATCACTTCGTCATGAGTGAACAGCGCCGGTTTGCCGCTGACCGGGCGGTTAAAGTTACAGGTGAGATAGGCCACCGGTTTTTGCAGCGAGCCATCGGCTTTACGCATCTGGCCGACGCAGTCGTCCATCCACGCCCCGCCGCGCTTGTGTTCCCGCGCATAAAGGTCGAGATAGAAGCTGCCGCGCAGTTCGTTTTTGTCGTCGTACAGCTCGAAGAAACGCACTTCCGGGTTCCAGACGTCCACGTCTTTACGCTCTTTGGCGGTGATGCCGTAAATGCGCTGCACCACTTCAAACAGACCGTTGACGGCTTTGTTTTCCGGGAAGTACGGACGGAGTTGCTCATCGCTGATGCTGTACAGATGCTGTTTCTGTTTTTCGCTGTAGTAGGCGATATCCCACGGCTGCAGCTCGTCGACACCAAATTCTGCTTTCGCATAGGCGCGCAGCTGAGCCAGCTCTTTCTCACCCTGCGGACGGGCACGTTTCGCCAGATCGGTCAGGAAGTCGAGCACCTGCTGTGGGTTTTCCGCCATTTTAGTGGCGAGTGATTTGTCGGCATAGTTTTCGAAGCCCAGCAGCTGCGCCAGCTCATGACGCAGGGCGAGGATCTCGGCCATTACCGGGCTGTTGTCCCACTTCCCGGCGTTCGGGCCTTGATCGGATGCACGGGTGGTATAGGCGCGGTACATCTCTTCCCGCAACGCGGCGTTGTCGCAGTAGGTCATCACCGGCAGATAGCTCGGGATATCCAGCGTCAGCAGATAACCTTCCTGCTCTTTGGCTTCGGCCTGGGCTTTTGCCGCCGCCAGGGCGCTTTCCGGCATCCCGGCAAGGTCGGCTTCATCGGTGACCAGCTTGGTCCAGCCCATGGTGGCGTCCAGCACGTTATTGCTGTACTGGTTGCCTAATTCGGACAGACGCGCGGCGATTTCGCCATAGCGTTTCTGTTTTTCTTTCGACAGGCCAATCCCCGACAGCTCGAAGTCGCGCAGGGCGTTATCGACCGCTTTTTTCTGCGCGGTATTGAGGCCCGCATAGTTATCGCCCTCGCGCAGGTCGCGATAGGCCTGATACAGCCCTTCATGCTGGCCAACCCAGGTGCTGTACTCAGACAGCAGCGGCAGGGTCTGCTCATAGGCTTCGCGCAATTCCGGGCTGTTTTTGACGGAGTTCAGGTGGCTTACCGGGGAGAAAATACGGCCCAGCACGTCGTCGACCTCGGCCAGTGGCTGGCAGAGACTTTCCCAGCTGTACGGCGCGCCCTGGGCAACGACGCTTTCTACCGCGGCGCGACAATCGTCCAGCGCTTTAGTGACCGCAGGCACAACGTGCTCAGGCTGGATTTTCGAAAACGGCGGCAGTTCGAAAGGCGTCAGTAATGGATTGGTCATAAGCGCGGTCCTGTTGAAAAAGGTGAATGAGGCGCACGTCCGGCGCGGCACATATCTTTGTAGAATGGGGATAATTGTAGAGGATTTCAATGGCAGCGCTTGTGCTTTCGCGGCGACAGAGACTTTTCTGTATACTGTGCCGATACGCTCTATTTTTGCCCGATGGCACTTCGCTTATCGGGCCTACGCTTACAATCTGGAATACGTTTATCCATGCTCAGTTATCGCCACAGCTTTCACGCCGGCAACCACGCCGACGTCCTCAAACACACCGTTCAGAGCCTGATCATTGAATCGCTGAAAGAGAAAGAAAAACCGTTTCTCTATCTCGATACCCACGCAGGCGCCGGTCGTTACCAGCTGAGCGGCGAGCATGCAGAACGTACCGGTGAATATCTGGAAGGCATCGCTCGTATCTGGCAGCAGGATGATTTGCCTGCGGAATTAGAGCCGTATATCAGCGTGGTACAACATTTCAACCGCAGCGGTCAGCTGCGCTACTACCCGGGCTCCCCGTTGATTGCACGCCAGCTGCTGCGCGAGCAGGACAGCCTGAGCCTGACCGAACTGCACCCGAGCGATTTCCCGCTGCTGCGTTCCGAATTCCAGAAAGATGACCGCGCCCGCGTGGAGAAATCCGACGGCTATCAGCAGCTTAAATCCAAGCTGCCGCCTGCATCGCGCCGTGGCCTGATCCTTATCGATCCGCCGTATGAAATTAAAACTGACTACCAGGCAGTGGTATCCGGCATCAGCGACGGCTACAAACGTTTCGCGACCGGCACCTACGCGCTGTGGTATCCGGTAGTGCTGCGGGCGCAAATCAAACGCATGATCAAAGAGCTTGAAGCCACCGGCATTCGCCGCATCCTGCAAATCGAACTGGCGGTACGTCCGGACAGCGATCAGCGCGGCATGACCGCCTCGGGGATGATTGTTATCAACCCGCCGTGGAAGCTCGAACAACAGATGAAAAATGTTCTGCCCTGGCTGCACAAAAAGCTCGTTCCGGCGGGCACCGGTCACGCTACCGTGAGTTGGATCGTACCGGAGTAATCGCAATCATCGGTGGAACCTATGGATTCCAGGTATACAATCGCGGCAATCAACGATTAAGGAAGAAGCTATGACTAAGCATTATGACTACATCGCAATCGGCGGCGGCAGCGGCGGCATCGCCTCCATCAACCGCGCGGCCATGTATGGCCAGAAATGTGCGCTGATTGAAGCCAAAGAACTCGGCGGCACCTGCGTGAACGTGGGCTGCGTGCCGAAGAAAGTGATGTGGCATGCCGCGCAGATCCGCGAGGCCATTCATATGTATGGCCCGGACTACGGCTTCGATACTACGCTTAACCATTTCGACTGGAACAAACTGGTGTCCAGCCGCACCGCCTACATCGACCGCATTCACAGCTCGTACGACACCGTGCTGGGCAAAAATAAAGTGGACGTTATCAAAGGCTTTGCGCGTTTCATCGATGAGAAAACCATCGAAGTGAACGGGGAAACCCTGACCGCCGACCATATTCTGATTGCCACCGGCGGCCGTCCAAGCCACCCGAGCATTCCGGGCGTGGAATACGGCATCGACTCCGACGGTTTCTTTGCCCTGCCTGCCCTGCCGAAACGCGTGGCGGTAGTGGGTGCGGGTTATATTGCGGTCGAACTGGCGGGTGTGATTAACGGTCTGGGCGCTGAAACGCACCTGTTCGTGCGTAAACACGCCCCGCTGCGCAGCTTCGACCCGATGATTGTCGAGACCCTGGTAGAAGTGATGGCTGCTGAAGGCCCAACGCTGCATACCCATGCGGTGCCGAAGGCAGTTGTTAAAAATGCCGACGGTAGCCTGACGCTGGAGCTCGAAGATGGCCGCAGTCAGACCGTCGACAGCCTGATTTGGGCAATTGGCCGTGAGCCAGAAACCGACAATTTCAATCTGGCGGCGACCGGGGTGAAAACCAACGACAAGGGCTACATCGTTGTCGATAAGTTCCAGAACACCAGCGTGCCGGGCATTTACGCGGTGGGCGATAACACCGGTGCCGTTGAACTGACTCCGGTGGCCGTTGCCGCAGGCCGTCGCCTTTCCGAGCGTCTGTTCAACAACAAGCCAGACGAGCATCTGGACTACAGCAACATCCCGACCGTGGTGTTCAGCCATCCGCCAATCGGCACCATCGGCCTGAGCGAGCCGCAGGCGCGTGAACAGTACGGCGACGATGCCGTGAAAGTGTATAAATCCTCTTTCACCGCGATGTACACCGCCGTCACCTCTCACCGTCAGCCGTGCCGTATGAAGCTGGTTTGCGTTGGCCCGGAAGAGAAAATTGTCGGTATCCACGGCATTGGTTTCGGGATGGACGAAATCCTGCAAGGCTTCGCCGTGGCGCTGAAAATGGGTGCCACCAAGAAAGACTTCGACAATACCGTCGCCATCCACCCGACAGCTGCGGAAGAGTTTGTGACGATGCGTTAATTCGCACTCATCAATTCATTCTGAGCCCCGTGATTTCACGGGGCTTTTTATTGTGCACAGAAAACCCCCAGCTAGGCTGGGGGTTCCGTAAAGCTTTCAGCTTTGAGCCAGTTATCAAAACCCCTTTTGATTTGTTAAAAC
>NZ_JBIGIN010000019.1:0-92926 GCF_043558715.1 Scandinavium sp. M-37 | reverse complement strand
TGATAAAACGAATGGCATACGGATACCGGGATAACGACTACTTTTTTATGAAGATAAAAGCAGCGTTCCCCGGTAAGGCGCGATGAACCTTAAATAAGCCTTCCGCCCGGATCACATATCCGGGCACTGGATTTGCCCGATGGCGTCCCAGTAGTTCTTCTGGTTATTACGTTCCATTGCCAGCGTCGCGTCACGCACGTGGCGCTTGTTGTCTTCGTTCGCGAGAATTTTGTTAGCGAAGTCGGTTTCGCTCAGGTTTTTGCTCGGGGTACAGGTTTTTTTGACGTCCTTCATCACCTGCATTTTTTGCTGTTCAAACTGCAAGCCTTGCAGTGGAGAGCTGGCATACGTGGCCGGGACGACCAGACAGGCCAGCAGACAAAGTAATGGCGTGGTTTTCATAATGGATCCCTTATTTTGCAAGGTGCAATACCTCTACTATATGTTCAGGCCGTTGAATGCGCAAAAGCATGATCAACTTATCCGAGCCGGGCGTGACGGCGTGAATCGAGCGAAATCAGCACCACCGACGAGAGGATCAGCAGCGTACCAATCCAATCCGGCAACGCAAAGCTGACGCCCAACAGCAACACCGACAGCAGCGCGCTACTCAGCGGTTCGGCGCAGCTCAGCACGCTGGCCTTCGGGCCGCCAATCATCTGCGCGCCCTTCAGGTACAGGCTGAACGTCAGCGAAGTGCCAATCACCACCAGATAGAAAAACGCCAGCAGCAGATTACCGCCGATAGCGAAATGTAACCCCTCCCCGGCGTAGAACGGCAGCAGACACGCCCCACCCAGCAGCATACTCCAGCCGACAATCGGCAGCGTACCGTAGCGCGCAATCAGCGTAGACGGATAGGTGGTATAGAACGCGGCGGCAAAGGCCGAGGCAATTCCCCAGAACAGCGCCGCAGGGGAAATGGACAGCGACGTCGGGTTGCCGTGGGTGACCAGCAAAAATGTGCCGATAAGCGAGGTCAAAATGGCGGCAAACACCAAAATGCCGGGCCGCGATTTCCGGGCAAGGGCAAACCACGCCACGATAATCGTCGGCGACAGGAACTGCAGCACCGTCGCCGTGGCAGCATTCGATTTTTCGATGGTCATCAGGAAGGTGAGCTGCACCGTTAGCGCACCGACAATCGAGAACAGCAGCAGGCTCAACGCATCTTTGCGGCTCTTGAGAATGCTGAAAATATTATCGCCATGCACGAAGGCCAGCATCAGCAGGATGAACCCGGCGAACAGCAGGCGCACCATGGTCAAAAACGGCGACGACATCTGACTCTGTTCCATGATGTATTGCGCACAGACGCCGGAACTGCCCCACAGCACGGCGGCTATCAGTACGTTCAGCATCCCTTTCCTGGTCGAGCCCATCTTTCCCTCAACAACCTGATTTCTTTGCCTGGAATCATATCACTGATTGAGATGTTGGTGTCCGCACTCAATAATGGGGGGCGTTTTAGGCACATCAACGCGGAGACAGGCTATGCAGATTGAGATTACCGAGAAAGTGACTCAGCAAGACCAGGAAGCATTACTCAGCGGATTACGCGCTTTTAACAGCCAGTTTATTGATACCAAAGACTGGCACGATCTGGGGGTTTACTCCCGGGATGAGAGTGGAGACATGCTCGGCGGCCTGATTGGCAAACGCAAAGGTGACTGGCTGTGTATCGACTTTTTATGGGTCAGCGAAGCCGCGCGGGGTCAGGGGCTGGGCGGAGAGCTGATTCGTGAAGCGGAAAAGCGCATCCGCGAGTGGGGCTGTCGTCATATGCTGGTCGACACCGCCAGTTTCCAGGCGCTGCCGTTTTATCAGAAATGCGGCTTTACCCTGCATAACACCATCAATGATTTCCCGCATCAGGGAATGCAGCGTCACTACCTGACCAAAGCCCTTTAACCGCCGATCCCCTGGCCCATCATCGCCAGCGCGTGGCGCACAATAGTGTCAGGGGAAACGGATTTCAGGCGTTCGTCGGTACGCAGACGGGAAAACGGCACCAGCACCAGGCTAATCAGCGTCGTCACCAGCAGCTCCGGGGACAGGTCGCGGTTCAGTTTCCCGCTTTCCTGCCAGTGCGCGACGGTGGTGAGCAGTTTCTGGTGCTTGTCTTCACCGAAACGCGCCTGCATGTGCTGGCGCAGGATCGGCATTTCGCCAATCATCTCCTGCATCCACAGCGGGGCGAACCAGGCGTTCTGCTCCGCCAGTTCCGCCAGCACCCGCACCATTTGGGTGAAGGCGCTTACCGGGTCGTCCTGATGCTCGACAAACGCGGTGCTGATGCGATTGCGCAGCGGCATGAAGCGCTCTTCGAGTAGCTGTTCGATCAGCGCTTCGCGGCTGTTGAAATAGTAATGCAGCATCGCGGGCGTTACCCCCGCCTCTTTGGCGATAGCGTTCAGCGACACGCGGGCGATCCCTTCGCGGGAAAACAACGTCAACGCGATATCCATCAGCTGTTCGCGGTTGTCGGCTCCGGCCTTCTTTCCGCGCGGACGCCCTGGGCGACGCGGCTTCTCGGAATTATCCTTGCCATTCTGTGCTTTCATTTGCGGGGTGTCCCTTGACCTGAACCATAACTTACATAAATATTAATTAGGTATTTAATTAATTTCAAGCGAGCCTGTTATGGAGTCTCAAGAGACGACTCAACCGCAGCACGTTCCGGCAACCGGTGTGAAGTCCATCCGCCTGTTGTTCAGCGCTTTGCTGTTAGTCATGCTGCTGTCGGCGCTGGATCAGACCATTGTCTCGACCGCATTGCCGACGATTGTCGGTGAACTCGGCGGCCTCGATAAGCTGTCATGGGTGGTAACCGCCTATATTCTGACGTCGACCATCGTGGTGCCGCTGTACGGTAAATTCGGCGATCTGTTTGGCCGCAAGCGGGTGCTGCAGATCGCCATCGTGCTGTTCCTTGTCGGTTCCGCCCTGTGCGGACTGGCGCAGAACATGACCCAACTGGTGCTGATGCGCGGCCTGCAAGGTCTGGGCGGCGGCGGTCTGATGGTGATCAGCATGGCGGCGGTCGCCGACGTGATTCCCCCCGCCGATCGCGGGCGCTATCAGGGCCTGTTTGGCGGCGTGTTTGGTCTCGCCACGGTGATTGGTCCGCTGATTGGCGGCTTTATCGTGCAGCACACCTCCTGGCGCTGGATTTTCTACATCAACCTGCCGCTGGGCCTGTTTGCGCTGTTGGTGATCGGGGCGGTATTCCGCAGCACTAACAAACGCACCACCCATCAGATTGACTGGCTCGGTGCGCTGTATCTCAGCATGGCGCTGCTGTGCATCACCCTGTTTACCACCGAAGGCGGCACGGTACGCGAATGGAGCGACCCGCAGCTGTGGTGCATTCTGGCGTTCGGTCTGGTCGGTATTGCCGGGTTTATTTATGAAGAACGGCTGGCGTTTGAGCCGATTATTCCGCTGTCGCTGTTCCGCGACCGCAGCTTCCTGCTGTGCAGCCTGATTGGCTTTATTATCGGGATGTCGCTGTTTGGCTCGGTCACCTTCCTGCCGCTCTATTTGCAGGTGGTGAAAAACGCCACCCCGACCGAAGCCGGGCTGCAGCTGATCCCGCTGATGGGCGGCCTGCTGCTGACCTCGATTATCAGCGGACGACTGATCAGCCGCACCGGGAAATATCGCCTGTATCCGATCGTCGGGACGCTGTTGGGCTTTATCGGCATGCTGTTGCTGACCCGCATCACCATTAACTCCCCAACGTGGCATTTGTACCTGTTCACCGGCGTGCTGGGAATGGGCCTCGGCCTGGTGATGCAGGTGCTGGTACTGGCGGTACAGAACTCGGTGGCGCCGAACCTGTACGGCGTGGCGACCTCTGGCGTGACGCTGTTCCGCTCGATTGGCGGGTCCATCGGCGTGGCGCTGTTTGGCGCGGTGTTTACCCATGTGCTGCAATCCAACCTGACCCGTCTGCTGCCGGAAGGCGCTGAAATGCCGCACGCCTTGAACCCGGTGGCGGTGCATCATCTGCCGGAAGCCCTGCGGGCCGATTACCTCGATGCCTTCGGGGCCGCTATCCATGCGGCATTCCTGATGGCGGCGTGTATCATGGTGCTGGCGTTTGCGCTGTCGTGGTGGCTGAAAGAAGCGCCGTTGAAGAAGTCACATCATTAAACAAAGTTGTGCCAGGCTGAGTTAACCTGAACCTGTCGGAGTGAGTTATGAGTGAACAACGTCCGCCTTTGCCCCCGTTTACCCTGGAAAGCGCGATTCAAAAAGTGCGCGCCGCCGAAGATGGCTGGAACAGTCGCAACCCGGAGAAAGTCTCGCTGGCCTACACGCCTGACAGCAGCTGGCGCAATCGCAGCGAGTTCGTTGAAGGCCGCGACGCCATCGTGGCGTTTCTCGACCGCAAATGGCGCACAGAGCTGGAGTATCGGCTGATCAAAGAACTGTGGGCCTATACCGACAACCGCATCGCGGTGCGTTTTGCCTATGAATGGCATGATGAAAGCGGCAACTGGTTCCGTTCTTACGGTAATGAAAACTGGGAATTTGATGATAACGGCCTGATGAGCAAGCGCTATGCCTGCATCAACGATCTGCCGATCGCCGAATACGAACGCCAGTTTCGTTGGCCGCAGGGCCGACGCCCGGACGATCATCCCGGCCTGAGCGCGCTGGGGCTGTGATCGGCTGTTGCCTCACGAGCGGGGGATTTTCCCCCACTCACTGACTGTGTGGCCTGAAAAATCTCCCCTAAAGTGGGGCCCAACATCTGAAAACAACCACGATGAAGGGCTCCTTTATGCGCACATTTTCTGCTCCACTTTGTTTACTCGCACTCTGCCTCACCGCCTCTTTACAGGCCAACGCGGCGCAGGCCGCCAATGACTGCGGCGTGCCGCAGCTGACCACCTGCCCGGCTCCGGTTGATACCCAACTGCCTGACGTAAAAGACATGCTGACCTGGAACCAACAGCAGCGCGTGGTTGGCTTTCGCAACGACTATCGCTCCTACGCGGGCGACGTGTTTAAAGCGGACCACGCCCGGCCCATTCCGCTCATGGAACGCTCCCTGAGCGCCGCGACCTATCACTATCAGGGCCACGATTATAATTTGCAGGATTACCTCAAACGTAACGACGTGACCGGGATGATGGTCATCAAAGACGGCAAAATCGCGTACCAGTATTACAGCCACGGCAACACCCCGACCACGCTGTGGACCTCGCGCTCGGTAGGGAAATCAGTGGTCTCGACGCTGGTCGGTGTGGCGGTAAAAGAGGGCAAGATCGCCTCGCTGGACGATGAAATCGTCAAATATAACCCTGACGTTAAAGGCACTGCCTGGGAGCACGTTACGGTGCGCCAGCTGATGCAGCACACCTCCGGCGTGACCTGGAATGAGGATTACACGAATCCGCAGTCTGACTTCGCAAAACTGACCCAGTGTGAGGCCAATAAAGATACCTACGCCTGCGTGAACGCGCTGGTGAAAGACCCGAAACGCAGCGCCTACGCCAAGCCGGGCGCGGCCTGGTCTTACTCTTCCGGCGGGGCATGGCTGCTGGGCGATACCCTGGAGAAAGCCACCGGCAAATCGCTGGCGCAGAACCTGCAGGAGAAAATCTGGCAGCCGTACGGCATGGTGCATGACGGCGTGTGGCATAGCTATCAGCCTGGCAAACACGACGTTGGCGCGCATGGCTTTAACGCCACCCTGCAAGACTGGGGCAAATTCGGGCTGTTTATCATGAACAACGGCGTATTGCCGGATGGCACTCAAACGCTGCCGGATAACTGGGTGAAAGACGCCAGAACCTGGAACACCGCCGATAAATCGGTTTCTGCTGGGCATCCTGATGGGATGTATGGCTATCAGTGGTGGAACAACAGCGTGCCGGTGAACGCCAAAGACGTTGGCCCAAAACAAGGGTTATCGAGCCAGGACACGATGTGGGCGCTGGGTATTTTTGGCCAGGTAATTGTGGTCAATCCGCAGCAAAAACTGGTGATCGTGCAGTGGTCCGCATGGCCGAAAGCCGAGCCGTCCTTCAGCGCTCAGCCGCTGGAAGCGTCGCTGATGTTTAATGCGATTGCTAATACCCTGAAGTAACCCGTAGCCCGGTCAGCGCAGCGCCACCGGGCGCCCGGCGGCGCGTTGCTTGCCGGGCCTACGCGTTCAGGCGCTATAGACCGGCTTTATCACCTTTTCGTCTCTCTCATTCCTTTTCGTTTTTATCCTCGCCTCAACAAAGTCGCTATAGTCATTTTTCATCAGGCACACCTTGTTTTAACGGACTGTTTAAAAAGGAACTCTGGCGTGAAATTACCTCTTCATCATCTCGGCGCCCTGCTGCTGACCGGCCTCCTTCTGGCAGGCTGTGATCAAAAAACGGACACCACCAAACACATTAAAGTTGGCGTGATTAACGGCGCGGAACAAGACGTGGCCGAAGTGGCGAAGAAAGTCGCCAAAGACAAATACGGCCTCGACGTCGAGTTGGTCGGGTTCAGCGGTTCGCTGCTGCCCAACGACGCCACCAACGCCGGAGAACTGGACGCCAACGTGTTCCAGCATCGTCCGTTCCTGGAACAGGACAACAAAGCGCATAACTTCCATTTAGTGGCAGTGGGAAACACTTTCGTGTTCCCGATGGCGGGATATTCTCGCAAGATTAAATCGGTTTCCGAGTTAAAAGACGGGGCTACGGTCGCCATTCCTAACGATCCGACCAACCTGGGACGCGCGCTGTTACTGCTGCAAAATGAGAAGTTGATCACTCTCAAACCGGGCAAAGGCCTGCTGCCGACAGCGCTGGATATCAGCGACAACCCGCATAAACTCAATATTATGGAGATGGAAGGGGCGCAGCTCCCGCGCGTGCTCGACGACCCGAAAGTCGACGTGGCGATCATCAGCACCACCTACATCCAGCAGACCGGCCTGTCACCGGTGCATGACAGCGTGTTTATCGAAGACAAAAACTCGCCATACGTGAACATCATCGTCACCCGCGAAGACAACAAGGACGCGGAGAACGTGAAAGAGTTTATGCAGTCGTATCAGTCGCCAGAGGTGGCGAAAGCGGCAGAAAAAATCTTTAACGGCGGGGCCGTGCCCGGCTGGGAATGAGTGAGTCACCTGTAGCGACATGGGCCAGCGGGATGCTGGCCCGATTTATTTGTGGGGCGCCAAGAACATCCGTTAAGAAAAGAAAATCAAATTATTCTATATGTGAGAAGTTTTTACGGACGATACGATTAATATAACTATTAAGGCCGCTACCTTCAGTAGCCAGTTTTTTCATCTCATTGACTATTTGTTGCCCCGGGCGAGACGCGTTATAAACATACACTTTACGGTCTTGAAATTGAACCTTAATAGAATCCGGGGCTATTTCGTAGGCTATAACTCCTGAATCACCATTTCGATTAGCATACCTTTCCATATAAACACTCCTTATGAGAAACAACTAAATACTAGAGTCTGTCAAATCAAATAATTGTGATAGAGGTTCTGTTTTTAGTTGTTCACATATTTTTATTTATAATGTTTTATGTTGTTTAATTTTATTGGTGAATATATTCACATGCTAAACATATTCATTTCGAATTATTTTAAAAGAGTAACAATGAGGTAGGACGGAGGTTTTCTAAGCCCGCTTATGACAGGCAAAACTATGTTCAAGTGTTGCCTGTCATGCATTTCTGCTCTCTACACTATCCTCACAGACCCAAGTGCATCCTGAATTTCTGCTAACGCCCGTTTCGTTTCGCGCAGTTCTTCAATCAGCGCCTGTTCTTTTGGGCTATCGGCGACCAGCACGATACAGCCATCCATCACCTTCACCGCAATATGATGACCGATATTAAAGCCCGCCGCGCGCATCCACTTCCCGCAAATCGTTATGCTGGGGGTATTTCTGTCACGACTTCGTGGACGATATCCCACAATTAACTTGCGCTCGGTTTCAGTGAACGGACGCTCTGTTGTAGAATGCGAATCAGCCATAATCAACTCCTTGATAGTTGGTGCGGTTAGACGCCTGATAGTGTTCCAGCACGACCAGGCGTTGCTTAAAATTCATTTCCATGTGGTAGGTACCACATGAACACAAACTAGCCTATTGGTACTTACCATGCAAGAGAAAAAGAAAGCCGAATTCGACCGAAAAAAAAGTACCATGAAGAACATCCGCTTCGAAGATGAGCTTTTAGAACAGATTGAGAAAGCAGCTGGAAAGGGGAACTTCAGTAAGTGGGTGAAAGAGGCTTGTCTGTCAAAACTACAACGTCAAGACAAGAAGTAACTTACTCGTGGTCATTTTCTAATTTTCTTGCAGTCAAACCATCAACAAAAAATCTGTAGGATGCATAAATAAATAGTAATATTTGCCCTATACCAATAATCATAGATGGTTTCACAAGAAGCAATGTATAAAATACTAAACTAGGACCAATTCCCGTTAAGAACACTTTGGCTATATACCACTCCCAGCCTTCTCTTTTTTTATTTCTCGAAGTCTTAATTAACGCAGAAGATAAAAAGGTCAATGACTGTCCAAATATAATAAAGCTAGCTATCGACCAATCACTAGTAATGATTATCTCTTGCCATTTTTTTTCTGAAGCTTTAATAATAATCATCAAAGTAAATGGTACAATTATAAATGCATATGATGCGAGTAAACTTTTAAGATGCTTAGAATAATTCATCTTGCACCTCATCACTCGACACAATTTTTATCACTTCAAGAATTTCTGCTCTTTTTATATCACTTTTTTTTCTTGCTTTATAAACATTGAGTTTGACCAATGCTATCATGCAGTATTTAGCAGTAATTGCCGGAATCAACCCGTCTTGATATTTTCTTAACCATCTTTTATCCCCCATGAATGCAAGGTATTGCTTTCCTGTTGTGCGACTTCGCACAAGCCATTGTAAATCCCCAAAATTTACTGGCTTTATTACATCCAAATAGTCTTTATTTGTACTTATTATATTTTCTCCACTAGATATCATTTGTTCTGGAGAAACATGAACCCTCATCCTTGTATTTAAATATTGTGATTCATACTGATTATTGCTTGCGTGGCCTATCTCAACGGTTTCATCATTCTCCAGCAAATCATTAGCTGCAGATATCTCTGAAATTATCTCAGTGAATATAACACGATCCAGATGGGGTGATATTACATGCGTATCCTCTTTTATTTTATTCTCTTGGGATACTATTAAAGATTCTATTTTATCTGGTGAGTCGAGACTTTCAATATCTATCAAATCAGCTACTAAGTTGATTGATTGCTTATTAATAAAACTCCCTACCCCTCCAGCAATAGAACCTAAAACAGATTTAATTGAGCCTCTTTCAACATCAGAGAGAGTCAATTCATAATTAACATTCAACTCAAGAGACTTAGCAAGTAGATTACCATATCTTTTTTGCGCCGATATATAAAGAGACATTGCTTTAAATATATCTTCTGGGTTTTTTCTGTTGTGCTTATAATCTATTTTGATACTTATAAAACTGTCCATAGCAGTAACCTGAAAGAAAATTCGATAGCTGTATAGTAAGAAGAATAATAAGTTTGTCTACAAGATAGTATCGGAGCTATTAGAAATTGGCGGAAGATCACAGGAGTCTTTTTCGCTATGCAATCCATTGAATTATATGGCTTTATTTGCCATTGGTATCATTTGCTATACACATTGCTATACATGTTTGAGTGGCGGTATGAGATTAATACAAGATAGATTATGAATAATTTATAACCAAAACTATCCATATCGACAAGAACAAATCTTTTCCCTTTCAAGTGTTCACTCTATTCACAATGATTGTTTTTTATTAAAAATCAATAGTTTATTCGGTTAATGGATAGTGACAGATGAACAGTCCTTTGTTCACCATCCTAGTCATTTAGATTATGTAGACATTTGCTGTCATTTCTTAATTATATACCTTATTTGTATTTGAGCTGTCTAGTGATTCGTCGGTCAACTTATTCATATAGGTCTCAATGTAATTTTTTGCACCGCAAAGATATACGGATATGTCTCTCATTCCAAAAAAATCGGCCCATTTTTGTTTCATTATATTTCTATTTTCCTGTGTGTCGCTAGAGTTAAAACCAACGACCTCTATTTTTGCTTCTTTTCTTACCATTCTGGATAATAATTGCCTCATCTCAAAATCTGCACTTGGTAATGAATAGCCTATAAAGACTATCTTTTCAGCTTCTGATAATTCGATGCCTGCATTTTGCCATATTATTTTATACTGAGGATTTGAAAGATCTTTAATAAATGTTGGCATAATCAAATTAGAGGTTAGCAAGTTAACTGAATTATTATTGTGAAAATTTTTGTTACAGTGCCTACAGGTTTCATAATTTCTTAATGCTATCTTCTGATCAAACCCTGCGTAAAGTCGCATGCAACGTGAGCATTGTAACCAGTTTAATGAACCATGTATTTTAAGAAGCTTTACATTAAATCCTCCAGCACCAAGCTTTTCAAGGCCTGGCTTTACGGATTCATCATGTTCATCCAATGAGCTGATGTAGCAGCAGTAATCAACCACTGCATTTCCAGAGTGTTTATGTCGAATTACATTGTGGATCGAAGTATCCAAAAGAATATCCCAATTAGTACTAATAACACTAACAGGATCAAACGTACGATATTTTTTGTTTATCCTTTTACTTGATTCATTTACTAAAAAATCAGCAAATTGATCTATGTAATTTTTCTTATTAGGATTTTCTTCTAATAGAATTCTCATCGTGGTTCCGATGATATTAAAAATCGCTTGTCTCGTTTTCAATATTTCATGAAGCGACAGCCCCCTGAAGTTGATATTATCAGCAAGACATCTATCTAATGGTGTGAATAAATCCTCAAGTTGTATTTTTTTGAATTGAGATTCTTTATAACACAGTTGTTCGGTTAAAAGATTTTTGAAAAGAATAAAATCATCTTCGCTATATTTTTCAGAGTTATTGGAATAAATTCTAAATATTTCTTCCATAATGCTTTCTTGCATGGGAGCCCCCGCTTCTACAGAAAATCCAGCACCCAAAATGAAAACTGTCTTCATAACTCATCCTTCTGAATTGTATTGTTAATTAGAAATAATGTTTTCAAAATCTAATTATGCTTAGCTAATGTCAAGAAAAAACCGGCTTGCGCCGGTTCAATTATTTAAATTGCTTGTATCTCGTCACACTTGGGTAGCCAGTCGGAGTAACTTTCATCATTCAACGCTATGTTGGTCTGTGTACCCTGTCGGGTATGTCGCTTTTCATAGCTAAGCCCATATTCTTTAAGCATTATCGGCAATCCTAGGCCGAACATTTTTAGGCTCAGGACATTCTTGTAACCATTGGCCTCCATATAAGTCAGATAGGCGTGATAAAGGTAGTTACGAGGTTGTCTAGGGACGATATTGGCGTTGCCCATATACATTCCATTCGGTTGTTCCATTGCTTCGAGATAGCCGCAAAAGTCAAATGCCGGATCAGCGTCGCGCTTGATACGGATTGCCTCGTCAGAGTTCTGCTGTGACTGGAGCAGCGTGCGTGCTGTCATCGGATCGCTGAACTGCTGCATAAGCTGGCGCACGATGACGGCCAGCTCGCGTCCGATTTTGTCCTTGAGCTGCGGGTCGCGCTCATCCGGTGCAATTTGTTCAGGGAAATGCATAATCACACGGCGACGGGACACGCCACCGCTACGGTCGGTGAAGCGCATTGGGTTGTTATTCACGGCCAAAATGACCGCCGGAATATGAGTAGAGTAAGCATCGCGGTATTTCGGATCGACTGATACGGCATCACCACCGGTAATGGCTTTGATTCCAGCCCCGTCACCGCTCCACTTTTCTTGGTCAGGAAGAATTATTAGTGAATAACCAATCACTGCTGCACGCTCGCGTGATGATTCCAGCGTTTCGATGGTGGCTGAGGTGGTGTTGTCCTTCCCGGCGAGGAGGGTCGCAATTTCGGCCAGAATACTTTTCCCGCTGCCACCGGGACCAGTCACTTCAAGAAATAGCTGCCAGTCGTAGCGGTTCGCCAGCACCATAAAAAGCGCAGCAAGAATAATATCGCGCTTCTGTGCACTTTTTCCGGCTGCACGATCAAGCCAGCGCCAGAAATTAGGCGCATGGGTTTCCAGCGTTTCGCCCTCCACCGGCGGGGTAAACTCCACGTCGCACAGGGTGCGCAGCCAGTGCGATTTGCTGTGCGGACTGAATACGCCGGTGAGGGTATCGAGCACGCCGTTGCGAAAACCAATCAGGCGGCGCGCCGGTGCATCTTGCTGTGGAATAATCAATTTCAGGGTGTCGACCACCGAGGCAATTCTCCCCGACGAGAACGGCGCACGCAGGCGCTGGAACAGCCCGGCCACGTCGCGTGCAAAAGCTGACGTCGGGATAATTTTCCACGTCCCAGCTTCATACCGGGAGAGGAGCTGGCCGTTGGCACCCACTGCCAGCGCTTCGCCGTAATGCTCATGCACCCGCATCGCCTTTTCGCTGGTGCTCATAGCGGTAAATTCCGGCTCGCTCATGGTGTCGAACGGACTTTGCGCCGCTGGCCGGATGGCACCGTAAATCGCTTTGCGCGTGGTATCCTCGCCCTGCTGCATAAACGCATCATTCCAGTCACCGAACACCGGCGGGAGGGCAACCGTGCCCTCACAGGCCTGTGCGGCCGCTGCGGCTTTAGTCTGGCCGTTCCCGCTGAGGTCGCGGTCGGCGGCGAGGACAATCTGACAGGCCGGGTGCTGACTCCGGGCAAGGCTCGCCAGAGAAAGGAGGTTCACGGAGGACAGCGCCACCATGACGGTTTCGCCGGTCAGGTGATGCACGGTGAGCGCGGTCGCGTAGCCCTCCGCTATCCACAGGCGTTTTCCCGCCTCTTTTTTCCCCTTGATAAGGTGATACGCTCCTTTTACCGCTCCGCCTTTCAGGGTGCGTTTCAGGCCGTCAGAATTAATAAGCTGAACGTTAACCACCGAGCCGGTATCGTCCTGCAGCGGCACGATTAAATCACCGGCGCGGTAGGTCACGCCGCCGGTCTTGTGTGTGGTGGTCAGCGTCAGGCATTCGAGCGCAGAAAAGCCCTTGCGGGTCAGGTAGGCGTTGCCGGTTGCCGTGCGTGCTTTGTCCATCAGCGAGGCGGCAAGCGTGGCAGCGGCTTTCCTGCTGGCATCGGTTTCAGCCTCAGCGGCGGCGATAATGTTCTCCGTAACCGGCGGCAGAGTGCCGGTCAGGGCGCTAACTTTCCCGGCGGCCTCGGAGGCCGACACGCCGAATACCTTTTCGACCAGTTTCAGCCCATCACCCGCGCCGCACTGGTTGCAGAACCATGTCCCGCGCCCCTCTTTATCATCAAAGCGGAAGCGGTCAGAGCCGCCGCACACCGGGCAGGCCTGATGGAGGTTTTTGATAACCGGTACGCCCAGCGCCGGGAGAATGCGCGGCCAGTGGCCGCACGCCAGTTTTACGGTTTCCGTTACGTTCATTTTCATCTTTATTTTCTCCCTCAGTGCACAACCGGCGTATCGATATGACGGGCGCAGAGTTCATCCATTACGGCAAGCCCCAGAAAGGACAGCGACGGTGCGGCTTTCAGTGGACCGGCTTCCATTAAATCTTCGAGCAGCGCACAGGCAATCTGACGACCTTTTTCCTCGCCGTGCTGGCGCAGATAAAACCCTTCCAGCTCGGCGGCAATAGCACTTTCCAGCGCATCGAGGGTGAGCTGCGGATAGCGGTGCTGACGTTCGCACAGGGTCAGCCAGGCACAGGCCACGGCACGACGATACAGGGCGGCGCGTAATACCGGCGGTAACGGCTTTTTCATACGCTACCCTCCCCGGTCAGCCAGCGTTGGTTGCAGCGCTCAACCACGCCGTCGAGCTGGGCGGTCATCAGGTAAATCACGGAGTTAAGCTGCGTCTGCTGCGCCGGGTCGCGGCGAAGGGAGGTGCAGTCCTGCTCCTGCATCATGGCGCTGACAAAGTGGCCGACGTTACGCAGGTGCTCAAGACATTCAAGTTCTTTAATGCTGAGGGTGGTGTGTTTCATGCGTGCACCTCCGCAACCGGCAGACGGCCAGCAAACGAGAGGATGTAATCACGAACAAGGGAAAGACGTGCGGCGTGCTCGTCACCGGCCACGGTGCGAAGCATACAGATACGGGGTTTACGGTCTGCGCGACGAACGGCGGCAAACACGAAGACAAATTGCGGGTGTGACGGGGTGAGGATCGTAGCCATAAGGGCAACCTCCAATAAGTAGCGGTTATCGCCACCACCAGAGCTGCAAATCTCATGGGTGGTAGCCCGGACGGGGTTTGCAGTACCGGCCTTATTGGAAACCGGCCAGCCCGAAGGCTGCCCCGCCCGGACCACCATTATCTGACAGGTGCCACGGTGAAAACACCACAGCCCGAAAAATAGGTGTGTCTGAGCAACGACGTAAAAAAACACGCTTGGCGCGTGTTGTGTCGCCAATAAGTTACACGGGCTGCAAATCCCGGCTGTCGATTTTGCGACAGCACGAAAACTATACCTGGAAAAGGCGAACGGAAGCAAGCCAGAAAAAGGGGCTTTCAGAAGAACGGCCATCATCATGCGTCACAGCCCCGGTTACGGTCGGCGATCCGCTCGGCCATCCATGCGGTAATTTCTGACTGCGCCCATGCCACGTTTTTACCGCCAAGTGAGATCTGTTTCGGGAAAGCCTCCCGGCTGATGAGGTCATAAATCGTCGAACGGGACAGACCGCACAGGTGCATCACTTCGGGCAGGCGAATAAAGCGCTCCTGAACGGCGTCAGGAAACGGCACTGGTGGGGCGACTGGCGCAGAAGACGGGGAAGAAAAAGTGGTGTGCATCGGGCTACCTCATAAAATCCATACAGTGCCGGTCGTGTCCGTCCGGCCTCGGGTAGCTCTCTATTTTGTGAATATTTTCTCTCAGGGCAACAAGTCATTTTGCACCGACTCACTGCACAACAAATTGTTAACTGGTGAATGGCAAACACTGGCAAAGCTATTGTATATGCTGGCATTTGGTTGCACCTGATTGCACTATCTATTATTCATTTTTATGGTTTTTTTTAATTTATTAATACAAAAAAAGTCTAAGTCAAAAACTCAGCTGAACAGGAAGCCGGTGAACAGTGGTGAACAGAAGGTGAACAGTCAGCCCCTCAACTGTTCACCATTTAACATACTGTATTACTTATATTTTTATTGAAGGTGAACAGTGGTGAATAGTTAACAGTAAAAAAACAAACACAGAGAGGGTTTTCCTTCGACCTTTTTCTGGCCAGCCGGGTTTTACCCCCTTGCTTGTGCCAGAACTGCCACAACCGCAATGAATCGAGATGTTGTGTGATGAAGGGCAGAATCATTTCAGGTTGAACCTACGGAGAGCTTGAACATGAAACCCGAAACAGTCATTTCTGCCCTGCAGAACGTTGTCGCTAGACAGAACGCGGAAAGCGAGAAGCACATCACCGCTAAACTGACCGTATTCACTGCGGCCAGAGACACCCATGCAGCCAGCATGGAAAAGCTGAAAGAGATTGATACATCAGTTGAACGCTGTAAGCAGGAGCGACAGTCCGCCCTCGATGAGAGCGCAGAGGCGGAACAGGACTGGCGCAGTCGCTTCCGTACCCTGCGCGGTAATCTCACTCCTGAAATGAAAGCGGAGCACAGCAAGCGCATCGCCAGTCGGGAGCTGGCCGACGAGTTCACCGGCCTGATTGCGGAGCTGGAGACTGACCGGAGTCGTGCCATGCTGAATGCCTGCTCCACCGGCAATAAATATCGCTCTGCGCATGGCGAAGCGTTTACCGCTTACGCCGGGGCGGAATGGGCTAAGGCTATCAACGCGGTTCCCGTCGCGCTCATACGCGCTTTCCTGCTGCGCATTCGTGCCCTGGAAATGAAGGGGGAAAGCGCACCGCAATCTGTCGCCATCGGCGAACTGCGTGATGCCCTCAACCGTCAGGGCAGTCTGTATCACTTCGATATGAAACAGGAGCCGGTTTTATCCGTGACGGGTATGCAGCGGCCAGAGATTACCGGCGTGGATATGGAACTGTTACGCAGTCCACTTAAGCGAAACATGCTCGCCCAAAAGCTGGCTGAACATGACGGAACTAAGGCGGGGGCATAAGTATGTTTCACTGTCCGTTCTGCAAAACCGGTGCGCACGCCCGTACCAGTCGTTATCTGTCTGAGAACGTCAAACAGCGCTATCACCAGTGCGTGAATATCGAGTGCTCGGCAACCTTCCGCACGCTTGAATCCGTTGACGGGGTTATCTGCTCACCGCCGACAGAGCCGGTCATCCCTGCATCCGAACCGGCGGCCACCGTTAACCATGCTGGCGCTTAAGAATGACCAGTCATCAGGAGAAACTTACGTGACCACACTGACGCTAAAGAAAGCCTTTGAGGCCTGTCAGGCAAACAAATCCGCCTGGCTGCAACGCAGGGACGAACTGACGCAGGCCGAACAGGCATACCGCGAACAGCTTGACGGTGACGGTCACAGCGGCCGGAGCCTGCAAACTCTTCGCGATATTATTGGGGTAAAGAAATGGGAAATTAATCAGGCTGCCGGTCGCTATATCCGATCGCATGAGGAGGTGCAGCGTATCAGCATCCGTAACCGGCTAAATGATTTTATGCAGGTGCACGGCGCGGAGCTGGCCGCAGCGCTCGCGCCTGAATTAATGGGCTATAACAGCCAGCATCCCGCCGTCCGAAACTGCGCCATGCAGCACTCGGTCGACTATCTACGCGAGGCACTAAATGTCTGGCTGGTCGCCGGTGAAAAAATTAATTATTCTGCGCAGGATAGTGACATTTTAAGTGCCATCGGATTCAGGCCTGACGCGGCTTCACGAGATGATAATCGTGAAAAACTCACACCTGCACAAAACCAGAATTACGTGAATAAACGCGCTGAACTGGCCGCGTAGGAGCCCGTCAAAAAATCCCCGCAAATCCCGCCCTTTTTCCCGAATTAAGCCATGCATGCATAAGGTGCATGGTTTTGCATGCGTTTTCACGTCCCGGCCTCCCCCGCCAGCGCCAGCTCTGGCGCGGTCTGAGGCTACTCTTACACCTGCATTAAAAGCGGCCCCTTAAGCGGGCAGGCGTGGCGGGGAGAGCATTGCGCGCCAGCGGTGGTGTTTAATATTAATAATTATCGTCTGAGTGTGTCGTGACGGCGCGGCGCGGTTGATGTTGGTTCGTTATTGGTTGGATGTAATCGTGCGCGCGTGGTGCGTCTGAGGTCTGATGGTGGCGAGATATGAAAAAGCCGCCTGCTGGCGGCTTTGATATGAAGGAACTGGACTATCAGGCAACTTTTAAAACTGGATAGAAAATAGTTTTAAAATCATCAGGAATCGCTTCTCTAAGTTGACTGATAATCGAACTGTTCTTAGGCAACTGCGATGCCAAGTTACTGAGCAGCTCATCAAGCTTTTCACTGCGATCCCATTGGACCTTATAGCTTGAGGAATCAATTTTTTGAGCAATTGATAGTAATTGTTGTCTATCGTTATAGACATATTTCATTTTAATTAAATTGACACCATCATCATGAATGTCTGAATAAGTTAAAATGAAATGAACTTGCTCACCTTTCTTATAAGTTTCGATGTGTTGATATTCATGCTCAAAAATAGATGTAACTAACTCATGAGGTTGTACCCCTTTGACCATGCAAAAAGAAATTATTTTATTAATCTCTTTCATGATTTGAGTATAGTTTGTCATTTAATCATCCTCTCAACTTCTGCGAGAACCTTATCTAAATCATTAATCGACTGGAGAAGGGCTTTGTTATCTCGCTTATCAACTGGGCCATAAGCTTTGGCTAGCTTTATAAAAACATATCTCACTAATATAGCATCATTAGCCTCGTCTGTCTTTAAATATGGCATGTAACGGCTAAAAATCGCATAAAGCTCTGAGCTTTTCTCACCAATACCATTATCAATCAGTAGATTAGACACCGCATCTTGAGTGCGTGTTTTCAGAATATCCCTCATTAATTTTCTTGCTTGGTGGGGTCTTTTCTCAATTAACTCAGGATCAATGTATTCAGCAGCTTTCTGTACTTCTTTTTCTGCTATTTTCTGGCGTAACTCTTCTAATGTATCCTCTGGAAGGTCTAGGCCAGCAAGTCTAATTTTTTCTATTTGCTGGTTTACTGAATCGCTTATCTCATGGCGTTTTTGTTCGAATAACGCATTAAAATCAATGTCATTTAAGTAAGAATCTTTATCGCTTACATAAGCACTTTCACTTTCGACTCCTGCTAATTCGCTGCCTCTTTCGACATAGTCTCTGTCAGTAAACGTATACTCGCGTACAGTTGCTCTACGAGCTTTTTCAACCTCATTCTGGAAATTTTCCCACATGACATTTAGGCCTATTTCCTCATGAAATATCACTATGCCATTATTATCAATTTCGAAATGTGTTATTTCAGATGAAGGTATGGCTCGTAAGATCCTTCCAACTACTTGAGCGAAAGCATTAAGACTTCTATAGGGACGGAATATTGCTAGAATTGTAAGATACTTATGGTCATAGCCTTCCATTAACATATTAACAGAAATCACTACATCACATTGGTGATTATCTACTTTCATCAAAGCGTCAGATAGATCGCCAGGATCCATTTCGCTGTGTACTATGACAGAAGTCATACCTCTTTCTTTATACCAACTAAATAAATCTTCTGCGTGCGCTATACTGCAACCCACCGCTAAAATTTTATGCGGAACCTTTTGAGAGGTGTTTTTTAGTTCTCTAAGTTTTGAAATGCTATGGTCAATGACATCTAAAGAGCATTCTTTGGATAGAGCGATACTTTTTTCAATCCACTCTTTATCTTTGAGCATTAATATTTGTTCTTTAGAAAGCTTTATTCCTGGTTGTTCTGGAGTAGTAAAAAACAGCTCATGTGCATTGACTGTTTCTTTTCTTAACCATTTTACATATTTATCTCTCATAACTTCAGATAAAGGTGTTTCATGTATTCTTACTCCCGGGATTTCCTGATTATCTCCCCGATAGGGCGTTCCTGTTACATGAAGTATTTTCGCACTAGAGAAATAACGGAGCGTATCGCGCCAGCTCTGAGCAGGTGCATGATGAGCCTCATCAATGATGATTAAATCAAAGAAATCAGAAGGAACTCTATTGATTAATGCATTATCGCGAGTTGACGCAACCTTTTGTATATTAGAGTAAACAATATGACTACTTAAAAGATGTTCGTCTGATAACTCAGCGGAATATTCATTAACAATGGGGATGTCTTTACTGCTAAATACAATATCGAAGTTTACCCAAAAATTATCTGCTAGAACTTCTTGGGTTTTTCTTATGCTATCTTTTGTGATGAGTCCAGGAGTGATAATTAAAACTTTTTTATGTGCAACACCAAACGGAGCTATTGAGATAAGGCCACTCTTTCCTGTACCAGTAGGCAAGACAACCAGAGCCTCTTTATTTTCTTCATCGCTGAAGAAATCTTTTATTTTTATATAGGCTTCGATCTGCGGAGCTCTAAGTTTGGTATTACCTTCGATATTTACTGCTGTGTCAAAAAAATAAGACATTTTAATTGCCCTTAATTAGTTAACTAATAATTACTTTTGGGGGTATAGTTGGTCGGCATAAAATTGAAGCATGCGAGCCCTGCCATCAAGATACTGAGCATGGTTATAGATACCACGAATGCTATTCTTATCCACATGGGCAAGCTGCATCTCGATCCATGCACTATCGAATCCCTCTTCATGCAGTACCGTTGACATTGTGTGTCTGAAACCATGTCCAGTGGCTCTCCCTTTATAGCCCAACAACTCAATCACTTGGTTGACGCTTTCCTTACTTATAGACTTTTTACGGTTATTCCGTCCAATAAAAATGTAGGGATAGTGACCAGTGATAGGTTTTAGCTGTTGAAATAAAGCGATTACCTGTGCTGAAAGTGGTATTAAATGAGAACGGCGCATCTTCATTCGTTCTGCTGGTATCTCCCAAACCCCCTTATCAAAATCAATTTCATCCCATGTGGCAAAGCGCATTTCCTGTGTCCTGACTCCGGTAAGCATCACAATTTTTGTCGCGTTTTTAGTAATGATGCTTCCTGTGTACGCCTCTAGATCCTGAACAAAATGAGGTAGTTCTTCTGCTGATAGGAACGGGTGGTGTTTTTGCTTGGGAACTGCCAATGCGATAGCCAAATCAGGCGCAGGATTATATTCAGCGCGGCCAGTTATGATTGCGTAGCGATAAACCTCACCGCACCTCTGACGCACCTTACGTGTTTTTTCTAACGCTCCACGCTTCTCTATCCTCCGTAGCACTTCAAGCAGTTCCAGTGGTTTTATCTCACTGATTGGGCGCTTACCAATGAACGGGAAGATATCTTGCTCGAAGGTCTTAATGATTTCGTCGCGGTAAGCCACTGTCCAGCGGTCAGCTTTGTTGGTGTGCCATTCTCGACATATGGCTTCGAATGAGTTCTCTGTGGAGAGTTGCTGCGCTAACTTTTGAGCTTTGCGTTCTTCCACTGGATCGATGCCATTAACTACCTGCTTGCGTGCTGTTTCGCGTTTGTCGCGAGCCTCTGCAAGCGAGACGAGACTGTAGGAACCAAATGACATTAACCGGGCTTTACCTGCAAACCGGTAGCGGAACCTCCATCCTTTGCTCCCGTCGGGATTTATGAGCAAGGATAAGCCTTGTCCATCGTTGAGGGTGTAGGGCTTGTCTTGTGCCTTAGCGCGTCGGATTTGTATGTCTGTAAGTGGCATGTGTATAAGTGAAATCTGCGTATAAAAAAATTATACACATCACTATACATTTTTTTCGTGGATTTAGGGAGATTCCCTCGAACTGATACGGATGACGCCATTAGATAACTTGCTGTAAATAATGGTTTTAAAGGACTTTTTCGGACATGGAGAGATGATAATTGGCGGAAGATCACAGGAGTCGAACCTGCCCGGGGCCGCTGGCGGTCCCATCTGGATTTGAAGTCCAGCCGCCTCACCGGAGACGACGACCTTCCGCGCCTCGATTGCTACATGGAGGCGGGGCGCATTATAGCTACTTTCAGGCAGTTACCACACTCTTTGATGTAAAAATTTACGCGCACCTGTGCAGTAAATCACCGTATTGAGCATAAACCCTCAGGAAATCCTCAAGTTACATTTTCACACATTCTTCTCCTGAACCGCGATCACAGAAAACAAGAAACGTAATCCGCTAACAAGATATTGGAATTCCATCGGCAGGGACGATGGATTACAACCATGTAACCGGTTACTGGAAGTCGATGACGCTGTTAAGGATAAAAAAATGACTCACGAAGTGTTGTCCGTGAAGGAGAAGATTGGCTACGGCATGGGAGATGCCGCCAGCCATATCATTTTTGATAACGTCATGTTGTACATGATGTTTTTTTATACCGATATCTTTGGTATTCCCGCTGGTTTCGTTGGCACCATGTTCCTGCTGGCCCGTGCACTGGATGCGATCTCTGACCCGTGCATGGGCCTGCTCGCCGACCGCACCCGCAGTCGCTGGGGGAAATTCCGCCCGTGGATCCTGTTTGGTGCCATCCCGTTTGGCCTAGTATGCGTCCTGGCCTATAGCTCGCCGGATCTCTCCCTCAACGGCAAAATGATTTACGCCGCTCTGACCTACACGCTGCTTACCCTGCTGTACACGGTGGTGAATATCCCTTACTGCGCCCTGGGCGGAGTGATCACCGGCGACCCAGAGCAGCGCGTCTCCCTGCAATCCTGGCGCTTTGTGCTGGCTACGGCGGGCGGGATGCTCTCCACGGTGCTGATGATGCCACTGGTTAACCTGATTGGCGGCGACGATAAAGCCTTTGGCTTCCAGGGCGGGATCGCCGTGCTGTCGGTGGTGGCGTTCCTGATGCTGGCCTTCTGCTTCTTTACCACCAAAGAACGCATCCAGGTGCCGCCGAGCACCTCGTCAATGCGCTCCGATTTGAAAGATATCTGGCAAAACGATCAGTGGCGTATCGTCGGCCTGCTGACCATCCTCAACATCCTCGCCGTCTGCGTACGCGGCGGCGCGATGATGTATTACACCACCTGGATTATGGGCTCCGCCGGGCTGTTCACCGCCTTCCTGTGCACCTACTGCGTCGGCAACCTGATTGGCTCGGCGCTGGCGAAACCGCTCACCGACTGGAAATGTAAAGTGAGCGTGTTCTGGTGGACCAACGCCGCACTGACGGTGCTGAGCGTGGCGATGTTCTTCGTGCCGATTCAGGCCAACCTGGTGATGTTCGGCTTCATCTTCGTGATTGGTGTGCTGCATCAGCTGGTGACCCCAATCCAGTGGGTAATGATGTCCGACACCGTCGATTACGGTGAGTGGTGCAACGGGAAACGCCTGACCGGGATCAGCTTTGCAGGCACGCTGTTCGTGCTGAAGCTCGGCCTGGCGCTGGGCGGGGCGATGATTGGCTGGATGCTGGCGGCAGGCGGTTACGACGCCGGGGCGAAAACCCAAAACGCCGACACTATTAACATCATTATCGCGCTGTTTACCCTGGTCCCGGCGGCCTGCTATCTGCTGAGCGCCATTATCGCCAAGCGTTACTACACGCTGAAAACCCCTTATTTACGAAAAATCATGGCGGATATCGCGCAGGGCGCGCGCCGCAATCAGAAAGAATTTGAGCAGGCTCCGGTCAGCAAAGAATTAGCGAACTAAGAGGAACAAGGCATGAAAATCAGTGATGGAAACTGGCTCATACAACCTGGCCTGAATCTTATCCACCCGTTGCAGGTGTTTGATGTCGAACAGCAGGGCAACGAAATGGTGGTCTATGCCGCGCCGCGTGACGTGCGCGAACGCACCTGGCAGCTGGATACCCCGCTGTTTACGCTGCGCTTTTTCTCCCCGCAGGAAGGCGTGGTCGGGGTGCGCATTGAGCACTTCCAGGGCGCGCTGGATAACGGCCCGCACTATCCGCTGAACGTACAGAAGGATGTGCCCGTCGAGATGCAGAACACCGCCGAGTTTGCCGAGCTGAAAAGCGGCAACCTGAGCGTGCGCGTCTCCAAGGGCGAATTCTGGGCGCTCGATTTTCTGCGCAACGGCGTGCGTATCACCGGCAGCCAGGTGAAAAACAACGGCTACGTGCAGGACAGTAATAGTTCCCGCAACTACATGTTCGAGCGCCTGGATTTGGGCGTGGGTGAAACCGTGTACGGCCTCGGTGAGCGCTTCACCGCCCTGGTGCGTAACGGCCAGACCATCGACACCTGGAACCGCGATGGCGGCACCAGCACCGAACAATCCTACAAAAACATTCCGTTCTACATCACCAACCGTGGCTACGGCGTGCTGGTCAATCACCCGGAGTGCGTGTCGTTTGAAGTCGGTTCCGAAAAAGTGTCGAAAGTGCAGTTCAGCGTTGAAGGCGAATACCTCGAATACTTTGTGATCGACGGCCCAACGCCGAAAGAGGTGCTGAACCGCTATACCCAGTTCACCGGCCGCCCGGCGCTGCCGCCAGCGTGGTCATTCGGCCTGTGGCTGACCACCTCGTTCACCACAAACTACGACGAAGCGACGGTAAACAGCTTTATCGACGGAATGGCCGAGCGCAATCTGCCGCTGCACGTGTTTCATTTTGACTGCTTCTGGATGAAAGCTTTCCAGTGGTGCGATTTTGAATGGGACCCGGTGACCTTCCCGGATCCGGAAGGCATGATCCGCCGCCTGAAAGCCAAAGGGCTGAAAATCTGCGTGTGGATCAACCCGTATATCGGCCAGAAATCACCGGTATTTAAAGAGCTGAAAGAGAAGGGCTATTTGCTCAAACGCCCGGACGGCTCGCTCTGGCAGTGGGATAAATGGCAGCCGGGGCTGGCGATTTATGACTTCACCAACCCGGAAGCGTGCCAGTGGTACGCCGACAAACTGAAAGGCCTGGTGGATATCGGCGTCGACTGCTTCAAGACCGATTTCGGCGAACGCATCCCAACGGACGTGGTGTGGCACGATGGCTCCGACCCGCAGAAAATGCACAACCATTACGCGTTCATCTACAACGAACTGGTGTGGAATGTGCTGAAAGAGACCCTCGGCGAGCAGGAAGCGGTGTTGTTTGCACGCTCGGCCTCGGTCGGGGCGCAGCAATTCCCAGTGCATTGGGGCGGCGACTGCTACGCCAATTACGAGTCAATGGCGGAAAGCCTGCGCGGCGGGCTGTCGATTGGCATGTCTGGCTTTGGTTTCTGGAGCCACGATATCGGCGGCTTCGAAAATACCGCCCCGGCGCACGTGTATAAACGCTGGTGCGCCTTTGGGCTGCTCTCCAGCCACAGCCGCCTGCACGGCAGCAAATCCTATCGTGTACCGTGGGCGTACGACGATGAATCCTGCGATGTGGTGCGCCACTTCACCGAGCTGAAATGCCGGATGATGCCATACCTCTATCGCCAGGCAGCGATTGCCAACGAAACCGGCACCCCGGTGCTGCGCTCGATGATGCTGGAGTTCCCGCAAGACCCAACCTGCGATTATCTCGACCGTCAGTATATGCTCGGCGATGCCGTGTTGGTCGCGCCGGTGTTCAGCGAAGCAGGCGATGTGCAGTTCTATCTGCCAGAAGGCCGCTGGACGCACCTGTGGCACAACGACGAGGTGCAGGGCAGCTGCTGGCATAAACAGCAGCACGACGCGCTGAGCCTGCCGGTGTACGTGCGTGATAACACCCTGCTGGCGCTGGGTAACAATACGCAGAAGCCTGATTACGCGTGGCACGACGGCACCGCGTTCCAGCTGTTTGCGCTGGAAGACGGTTGTGAAGCGGTGTGTCAGGTTCCGGCGGCGGACGGTTCAACGCTGTTTACGCTGAAGGCGAAACGTCAGGGTAATGCGGTGCAGGTGCAGGGTGAAGGCGAGGCCCGTAACTGGACGCTGTGCCTGCGCAACGTTCCGCAGGTAGCCAGCGTGCAGGGCGGTTCTCAGTCCGGCAGCGAATGGGGCGTGGTGATTGCCCCGCAGGGTAATTCAGTGGTGATAACGCTCTAACGGGAGTGGTCTGTTTCCCCTCCCTCATGGCGAGGGGAAACGACTCAGTGCAGCCAGGTCACGCCGTCCTGCGGCATGAACAGCATATTGTAGCGATGCTGGAACGCATTGAATTCCGCCACATCCGGCTCCAGCTCCCGCAAGAAGCTCAGCGCCAGACGAGTCTGCGCATCGGTCACGGGGGCGGCAAGACGCGCTTTTTGCAGCTGGCGGTGCCAGTAAAGCATATTGGTCTCGCTGGCATCGACCACCGCCACCTGCCAGATAAGCAAAATCTGCGCGGCATTCTGCAAATGCGCTTCATTCGGGCGATGTAAATAGCCCAGAAACTCGTCCCCCGCGCGTTTGCCCATCTGATCGACCATCGATTCAATGTGCATTGGTGTGATCCCCAGCCGTTCGCTCAGGCGTTTGATCGCCCGACGCGAATCGGAGGTGATTACCCGAAATCCCACCACAAATACCACTCCCAGAGTGGCTAACGTCAACCAGATCATGCCGTCCTCTCAGCTTTACTCAGCCCGGACATGATAAAGACATCCATCGCGAAGTCGACAGAAGGATCATTCAAAAAACAGACCCAGTTTGTTGAACACGCCCGGGTCGCTTTGATGGCGCGTCACGTGGGCGACGTCCTCCAGCTTGTCGATTTGGCTAATCATTTGTTCGAGGCGCTGATCGTTGTTCACCAATAGCCAGATTCGGCTTTTGTCGCTGTTCTGAATTGGCAGACACAAAATGCCTTCCACGTTGAACGCCCGGCGGGCAAACAGGCCACACACGTGGGTCATTACCCCCGGGTGGTTACGCACGGTGAGTTCCAGAATAACGTTGTCATGAATTGCGTTTTGCATGGCTTATTCCCCCACCATTTCAGTATTTGCGGCACCCGGTGGGACCATCGGCCAGACTTTTTGTTCAGGATCGATACGGACGTGAATTAATGCCGGGCCTGGGCGGGAAATGATTTCCTGCAACGCGGCCTGCGGATTTTCGGCGGTATTCAGGTCGCAGGTTTGCAGGCCAAAGCCTTGCGCAATTTGCATAAAATTAATCATGCCCGGATAGGTCGCGGCGAACACGCCCTGTTTGTAGAACAGACTTTGCTGTTGATGCACCAGCCCCAACGCCTCGTTGTTCATCAGGATGATTTTCACATCGAGCTGATTTTCCGCTGCGGTCGCCATCTCCTGAATGTTCATCATCAGGCTGCCATCACCGGAAAAACACAGTACTTTACGATGCGGATTCGCCAGCGCCGCGCCAATTGCCGCCGGTAAGCCAAAGCCCATGGTGCCCAGACCGCCAGAGGTCAGCCACTGACGCGGACGGTTGAGCGGATAGGCCTGCGCCGTCCACATCTGATGTTGCCCCACGTCGGTGGCGACAATCGCCTCGTCATCCACGCAGGCCGCCACGGCGTTAATCAGCCCATAATGGGTCAGCGGGTCGCCCGCCTGCGGAATGGCCGACGGAAACTCCTGCTGCAAATCGGCCACCAGCTGACGCCACTCAGTGCGTGGCTGGGCTTCAATCAACGGGATCAGCTGGTCGAGCACTTCACCCACGTCAGCCTGAATCGCCACGTGCGGTTGTTTGATTTTACCCAGCTCCGCGCGGTCGATATCCACGTGGATAATTTTGGCATTCGGGCAGAACTGTTCGGTTTTACCAATCGCCCGGTCATCAAAACGTGCGCCTAAAACAATCAGTAAATCAGATTCTTGCAGGATAAAGTTGGTGCTGCGCGCGCCGTGCATCCCGAGCATCCCTAACGACAGCGGATGCGCTTTCGGCAGCATGCCGAGCGCCATCAGGGTCATGGTAGTCGGCAAATTGGCTTTTTCAGCCATCTTGCGAATGTGCTCCGGGACGTTAATCACCCCGCCGCCCAGGTACAGCACCGGGCGCTTAGCCGCGTTAATCATTGCTGCCGCGTCGCGCACGTCGGCCAGGTTAAACACCGGAGCGGGCGCTTTGCAGCCCGGCATCGGCAGGTCATCGATATCAATTTCAGCGGTCTGAACATCCTTCGGAATATCCACCCATACCGGGCCAGGGCGGCCTGACTGTGCGATACGAAACGCGTCGCTGATAACCTGCGGCAGTTCGCTGATGTCACGCACTAAATAGTTGTGTTTGGTAATCGGGATGGAGATGCCGTAGGTGTCCACTTCCTGGAAAGCGTCGGTACCAATCATCGAGGCCGGAACCTGACCGGTGATGCACACCAGCGGGATGGAATCGAGACGCGCATCGGCGATGGCGGTCACCAGGTTGGTTGCGCCCGGGCCGCTACAGGCCATGCACACCGCCGGTTTGCCCTGGGTGCGCGCCATACCCTGGGCGATAAACCCTGCGCCCTGTTCGTGGCGGGCCAGCACGTGGCGGATTTGTTTGCTCTGGCTGAGGGCGTCGTACAGCGGTAACACCGTTCCGCCCGGAATACCCGTGACGGTGGTAATGCCCTGACGTTCCAGTAAGTGAACGATCAGCTGTGCGCCGGTAAAACGCTTAGCCTGGGAGGTCGTCTGCGTAGACGCCGAGTTTGACGACATTGTGCCCGAAGTTGCCATGTTCCAGTCCTGTTCTTCTGGGCCGACTTTCCGGGGGGCTTAAACGAAAAACCCCGCCGGTTTGCGCCGGCGGGGTTTTGGAATCGTGTGTTCCGGACCCTACGGCGCATTGCCGACGACCACCACCACACGCACGACGACCACTGCGGCTGGTTGCGCAGTTGGTAGTAGGTTGATTGCGTTCAGGTTAGTGTTCATTAGGGACCATGACGTTGTGTGAGTAACTGGATTTATACAAGCACAGCCAATCCTTCGCGGCAAGCGCTTTATCGCCACACGCAAAAAACTGCGAACTTTGTCACATTTAGCTGCAAAACCTCAGAAAACAAAAAACCCCGCCGGAGCGAGGTTTTGTCAGTGGTTTACGGTTGGTGGCCGCGAAGCGCACTGTGTTACGTCAACCGCAGAAGTATACGCGATCGGCGGCGATCGCGCAATTTACGTCACGGTTTACCGCGTTATGCAGTATGCGACAGCCGCCGGATTTTGTCGATAAAATACTGTTCATCCATACAGCGCCTATCTATACTGAAGCTGTTCACAGTGAGCCATGTGGGGGCCGCATGTTCGACCGGCGCGCAAAAAAGTCCTGGCTGAAACGGGTGGTGCCGTCAGCGCCTTAACCCCCGGGAGAGCACACTGTGTTACGTCAACATCACGGCTGATGACAGGCAGCGGAAAGGCAAGTCAGTCGGAAGTTCTCCTGTAACCTGAGGAGAAACGTATGGGTGGAGTGGAACTGGCACTGTTAGTCCTGAAACTCATGGTTGCGTTGCTGCAACTGCTTGATGCAGTCCTGAAAACCTTCCGGTAATCAGGTTCAGGCCGTACCAAAGAGGGGCGGGCAACCGCCCCTCTTTCACGCTTTTCCCTGTGGCAACATTTGTTGCCGAACCTTGTGTATAAAACCTGCCTGCTGCCGCTTCGTCGATCCTGCCGTTATGGTTGTTCTGTCATTTTACTGTGGTAGATTTCTTCCGCGTTTTGCGGATGTGCCAGTCACATATTCTTTCTTTTTAACCATTCACAAAGTATTCATCGCATGAAAAGGCATAAGAACGTCAGTTTGCTGTTGATGTTGGTACTGCTGGTTGCCGTTGGGCAGATGGCGCAGACCATTTATATCCCGGCGATTGCCGATATGGCGCGTGAGCTGAACGTGCGTGAAGGCGCGGTGCAGAGCGTGATGGCCGCGTACCTGCTGACCTACGGCGTCTCACAGCTGTTCTACGGCCCGATTTCAGACCGCGTGGGCCGACGTCCGGTGATCCTCATCGGGATGACGATTTTTATGCTTGCGACGATTGTCGCCATGACCACGCACAGCCTGACGATGTTGATTACTGCCAGCGCCATTCAGGGTATGGGCACCGGGGTGGGCGGCGTGATGGCGCGTACCCTACCGCGTGACCTGTACGAAGGCACGCAGCTGCGTCATGCCAACAGTTTGTTGAACATGGGGATTTTGGTCAGCCCACTGCTGGCCCCGCTGATTGGCGGGATGCTCGATACGGTGTGGAGCTGGCGGGCGTGCTACGGTTTCCTGCTGGTGCTGTGCATCATTGTTACCTTCAGCATGGCACGCTGGATGCCGGAAACCCGTCCGCAAAATGCTCCGCCGACCCGGCTGGTCACGCGCTACAAAACGCTGTTCGGCAACAGCGCGTTCACCTGTTATCTGCTGATGCTGATTGGCGGCCTGGCAGGCATTGCGGTGTTTGAAGCCTGTTCTGGCGTATTGCTGGGCGCGGGATTGGGTCTGAGCAGCATGGTGGTCAGCATCCTGTTTATTCTGCCCATTCCGGCGGCGTTTTTCGGCGCGTGGTTTGCCGGTCGACAGAACAAGCGCTTCTCAAGCCTGATGTGGCAGTCGGTGATTAGCTGCCTGCTGGCGGGCGTAATGATGTGGATCCCGGGTCTGCTGGGCGTGATGAACGTCTGGACGCTGCTGGTGCCTGCCGCCCTGTTCTTCTTCGGGGCAGGTATGCTATTCCCGCTGGCGACCAGTGGGGCGATGGAGCCATTCCCGTTCCTCGCCGGAACGGCTGGCGCGCTGGTGGGTGGCTTGCAGAATATTGGCTCCGGCGCGTTAGCATGGCTGTCGGCGATGCTGCCGCAAAACGGCCAAAGCAGCCTCGGCCTGCTAATGACCCTGATGGGATTGCTGATCCTGCTGTGCTGGCTGCCGCTGGCGTCGCGCTTTAACCAACATCAGCAAACCATTTGATGGAGATAATGGCCCACTGGCGCCAGGGGCTGAACCGTAGGCCCGGCAGGTGTAACGCCGCCGGGCGCTTTAGAACGTTGTCAGCAATCAGAACATCAGTGCAGTTCTGGCCAGTAGTCCTTATTGGCCTCGATTAAATCATCAAGGATAGCCTTCGCCACCGATGCGCTCGGTACGGTTTTAGACAGGGTGATCGCCTGCCACAGTTTCTGATAAGAACGATGCTCCCAGGCATCGACCACCAGTTTTTCCACCGCCACCTGCTGGCTCATCAGCCCTTTCTGGAAATGCGGAATATCGCCCACCACCAGGGGTTCAGGCCCATTTTTGCCCACCAGACATGGGATCTCCACCATCGCATCGGCATCAAAGTTATGGATTGCCCCGTTGTTTGGCACGATAAGCAGCATCCGTTCCTGAGTGTTAAAGGCGATCGCCGCCGCTAAATCCACGATGTATGACGCGTGCTCATCAATTTCCAGTTCGCCTGCCGATGATTTTCCGGCCTGAATAATGGCGTTACAGGAGCCGAAGACATGCTTCTCGCGGTGCTCCATCACCTCATTGGCGCGGGTATGATTCGGGTTGGAGTGCTTCACCACATAATCAGGGAACAGATAGTACTTCAGATAGGTATTCGGCATGGTATCGGGATCCAGCGCCTGCACATCCCGGGCTTTGACGAAAGTATCGTTCCAGCTCGCTTCGGTATGCGGATCGTCAGATGGCGGCACATAGCCAAATTTAGCCACGTGTTCGCGCAGCTTCGGCATTAAATCATTGCCGTTCAGATCTTCAATAGAGGTCCACCAGCCGAAGTGGTTAAGCCCGTAATAGCGGGTGCGCATCTGTTTTCTGTCAGGCAGACCGACGATTTCCGCCATACGGCTCTCGATGCCGATCGGCATGTCGCAGATGTTGAGAATTTTTGCGTTAGGCCGCAGGCGACGCGTGGCTTCCGCCACAATCGCTGCCGGGTTGGAATAGTTCAGCATCCAGGCGTTTGGCGAATATTTTTCCATGTAATCCACCAGCTCAAGCACGCCGCCAATCGAGCGCATTCCGTAGGCAATCCCACCGGGTCCACAGGTTTCCTGGCCCAGCACGCCGTGGCGCAGCGGGATTTTTTCATCTTTTTCACGCATCGGGTATTTGCCGACGCGGATATGCGCCATCACAAAATCCACATCGGTAAACGCGGCTTTCGGGTCGGTGGTGTAGCTAAATTTGATGTCCGGAGCCTGCTCCTGAAGGATAATTTTGCAGGCTTCGGCGACGGTCTCCTGGCGAGCGCCGTCGTTGTCATAGAATGTCAGCGCGCGCAGCGGCAGGCGATCCTGATTGGCCAGCAACATCAGGACAATTCCGGGGGTAAAGGTGCTGCCGCCACCGGCTACAACGATTGAGAATTTTTTCATGATACTGCCTCCGTCATGGATTTGGGTTCGGTTATCGGTGTTTCTTGCATCAGGGTTTCCAGCTGGTCACGCACCACCGGCACATTCAGACCGACAATGACCTGTATGCCGTCGCCGCGTCGAACCACGCCGTGCGCGCCCAGCGCTTTGAAAATGTCGTCACTTTGGGTCTGTGCCATGTCGGCCAGCGTGATGCGCAGGCGGGTGGCGCAGTTATTAATGCTGCGAATGTTGCTGGCTCCACCAAGCGCCTCAAGGAATCCGGCGGCCTGGCCGCGCTGAATCTCTTTAGCCGTCGAGGCCGTCGTTGGCTGGCGTGAAGCCTGATAGTCGGCTTTGCTGTAGAGCTTGATTTCACTCTCTTCGCGGCCCGGCGTTTTAATGTTGAAGCGAAGAATGAGGGTGCGGAAAACCACGAAGTAAATGACGGTGAAGGCCAGACCGATGGCGATTTGGGTAAAAATCATCCCCGAGTGGTTGTGGAACATTGGGATCCAGTCCAGCGGCAGAATGGTATCGATTAAGCCGCCCCCCATATTTCCGGAGACACCCGCCATGTACATCACGGTCGCCATGGTGGCCGCCAGTATTGCGTGCAGGACAAACAGCGGCGGGCAAATAAACAGGAACGTAAACTCCAGCGGCTCGGTTATCCCCACCAGCACGGCGGTCAGCGCCGCCGGAATAAGCAGGCCAGCCACTTTTTTACGATTCTGCGGGGCGGCGGTGTAGTACAACGCCATCGCAATTCCCGGTGCGGCGAAGACTTTTGAGTTGCCGAACAAGGCAAAACCACCTTCCGGGAACAGGGTTTTCAGGGATTCGGTTGATTGACTAAATTCCAGCAAATGCTCGGCCCAGTACACCTGAATGCCGCCTTCAATGGCCGCCGGACCAAACACAAAGGGACCATAGACAAAATGATGTAAGCCGGTCGGGATCAGCACCCGTTCCAGGAAGGTATACAGCCAGACGCCCCCGGCTCCTGCGCTGCGTAAAAAGGCTTGCAGTGATTCAATCCCTAACTGGACTTTCGGCCAGCCCAATAATGTGAGCCAGGCGCAGGGGATCATTACCAGGAAAGCAATCATCACCACAAACGAAGTGCCCTGAAAGGTGCCGAGGAATACCGGTAAAGGTTTATCAAAATAGCGATTATGAAGACCGGTCACGAGCCCTGAAATAACGATCGCACCGATAATACTGGTATCAAGGGTTTTAATTCCGGCGATCATTGTCAACCCACTTCCCGCCACCGCATCCAGCGTAAAATCAACGCCAAAATAATGACCCCAGGTCATGCCCATGGCGTTGATAAAATAGTTCCAGGTTAAAAAACTGACCATTACTGCCAGACACGCCCGGCCCGGCGCCTGCTTTGCCAGGCCGATTGGCAACCCGACAGCAAAAATAAGCGGCATATTACGGAAAACCGTCCAGCCGCCCTCTTCAATAATATGAACAATCTGGCGAAATAAACTGTCTGGCGCGGTTAATGATTCACTTACAAATAAGGGGTTTTGCAACATAATTGCAATGCCAACCACAATACCTGCAAACGGAAATAACAGGACCGGGGTAAACATTGCACCACCAAAACGTTGTATTTGACTGAGCATTTTTACATCCTCATCGAAACTGGTAGGGGAAGAGCTCTTATTGGATTTATGGACTGACCTGGCATGAGCATATGAAGTTACGTCGCGGCAATGCGGATATGCCGCTGCGTTCCGTGACCGTGTTCATAGTTTAAAAAGACACCATGATGTCTACTTTTTGTTTATAAATCAGACATCACCGGATCAAAATGTCCTGGTGACTGGCTAAGAGAGGTCTACTGGTGATCTATAAATCCATTGCAGACAAACTCCGTCTGCGCCTGAATTCCTCAGATTACTGCGTGGGCAGCCCGCTCCCCGGCGAGAAAGCGCTGGCGCGGGAGTTTGGCGTGGCGCGTATGACCATCCGCAAAGCGACCGAGCTGCTAATGACGTGGGGACTGGTCGAGCGCCGACACGGCAGCGGCACCTTTGTGGCACGCAAAGATGTCCATCAAGAAACGACCAATCTGACAGGCCTGGTGGAAGTCATGCTCCTGCAGGGAAGGTCGGTGGTGAGCAAGGTGCTGACCTTCGAAGTGATCCCCGCGCCCCCGGCGATTGCCGGTAAGCTGCGGATCCCGGTGAACAGCCAAATCTACTTTTCCCGACGGATTCGCTATGTCCAGGGCAAACCGCTGCTCCTGGAAGACAGCTATATGCCGGTCAGCCTGTTTCGCACGCTGTCGGTGGCGCATCTGGAAGGGTCGAAATTTGATTACATTGAGAAGGATTGCGGGATAACGATCAGCGGTAATTATGAAAGCCTGGCGCCGGTATTAGCCGATAAACAGCTGGCTACATCGCTGAATGTGGAGCTGCATACCCCACTGCTGTGCATTACTTCGCTGTCCTATAGCGATAGTGGGGAATTTCTAAATTATTCGGTGATGTTCAGAAACGCGCGGGAATACCAGGTGGATTACCATTTACGGCGTATCCACCCGGAAACACCGCTAACCCATGCCCCAGAATAGTACCGCCAGCAGCTGCGGGGTGATGATGCGCAGGAACATCACCAGCGGATACACCGTGGCGTACGAGAGCGCCGCCGCGCCGCTGGTGGCGTGCAGATTGTTGGCGAAGGCCAGTGCCGGCGGATCGGTCATCGAACCCGCCAGCATGCCGCACAACGTGAGATAGTTCATGTTGGCGAACATCCTCGCCAGAATGCCGACCGTCAGCAGCGGGATAGCGGTGATGAAGATGCCGTAGACAATCCAGCTCAGGCCATCGCCTTCGGTCAGCGTGCGGACAAAATCGCCGCCGGACTTAAGACCGACCACCGCCAAAAACAGCACTATCCCCAGTTCGCGCAGTGCCAGGTTGGCACTCGGCGGCATAAACCAGTACAGCTTCCCGATGCTGCCTATGCGTCCGAGGATCAGCGCCATAATCAGCGGCCCGCCCGCCAGACCGAGCTTCAGTGCCACCGGGAAGCCTGGGATAAACAATGGCACCGAACCCAGCAGCACGCCCAGCCCGATACCGATAAACACCGGTAACATCTGTACCTGCTGCAATTTTTGCTGCGCGTTACCGACCTCCGCCGCCACCGCATCAATCGATGCGGGCCGCCCGACCAGATTGAGGATATCGCCAAACTGCAGACTGGCATTGCTGCTGGCCACCAGTTCGATACCCGCGCGATTAAGGCGTGAGATAACCACGTCATAGCGCTGTTTCAGGTGCAGATCGCGGATTTTCTTGCCCAGAACCTTCTCATTGGTGACCACCACGCGTTCAACTTTGAGGTCGGTACCGCGCGTCGACAGCGACGTTTCCACCTCTTTACCAATCACCAGCTGCGCATTGTGCAAATCCGCAGGCTGACCAACCAGATGCAGCAAGTCGCCCACGTGGATCAGCGTCCCGGGCGACGGCACCATCAGCATTTCATCGCGCTTGAGCCGCGAGCAGATAATGTTGTCCCCGTTGAGCACCGGCACGTCCTGAATCGCCAGATTGTTAAGGTTAGGGTTTTCGACCCGGATATTGATGGTTTGCAGCAAGACATGACCGTTCCCAACGCTGGTATCAAACTGCTGCGCTTCTTTTTCAACGTTGATACGAAAGAACAGCCGCATCAGCCACATGGTCAGCAGAATGCCGCAAATGCCGAACGGATAGGCCATCGCGTAGCTCATCCCCATTTGATCGACCACGTCGAATGGCACACCCAGGTCACGCAAGATTTGCTGCCCGGCCCCCAGCGCCGGGGTGTTAGTCACCGCCCCGGAGAAAATGCCAAGCATCACCGGCAAGGGAATGGCAAACAGCTTATGCAGCAGGGCGGTGACCACTCCGCCGAGCAATACAATCAGGATGGCGAACAGGTTAAGCCGCAGGCCGGAGACGCGAAGCGAAGCGAAAAACCCTGGCCCCACCTGAATACCGATGGTGTAGACGAACAGGATCAGGCCAAACTCCTGAATGAAATGCAGCATCGGGCCACTGAGCGTGACCCCGGCCTGCTCGATAAAGTGGCCGACGATAATCCCGCCAAACAGCACCCCACCGATACCAAACCCCACGCCGCGGATTTTGATATTGCCTATCCACAATCCCACCACGGCGACCAGCGCCAGCACGCTGACGGTCAATGCTATGTCACTCATTATATTTTCCCTGTGAATAACATTACGAATAACAGGGATTCTTGCAGAAATCACCGGGGATGTATGGATCGTGGCGCACAAAAAAGCCCCGACTGGCGGGGCTTCGTGAGTGCTAAAACCTTAGCTATTTAACGCCGGGCGTTCGCTGATGGCGATCCGCTGTGGGGCGATGGCTTCTGGCACGTTACGGGTTAAATCAATGTGCAGCAGCCCGTTGGTAAAGGTCGCCCCGCTGACTTCCATATGTTCAGCCAGGGTGAAACTCAAATTGAATGCCTGCATCACCAGCCCCTGATGAAGGTAGGACGGCTCTTTCTCAGGCTTGGTCGGGTTACCTTTAATCGTCAGACGGGTACCTTCCAGCTGGATGTCCAACTCATCCTGACGGAAGCCCGCCAGCGCCAGGGTGATGCGATAGTGGTTATCGTCGCTCTTTTCGATGTTATACGGTGGGAAACCTTGGGCATCACCGGTATTGAGCATGGCGTTGGCCAGTTTATCGAAGCCAATCCACTGACGCAGCATCGGGGTTAAATCGTAATTACGCATGATGTTTCTCCTTCTAAGAAGCGAGTGTGTACCTGCAAGTTCTGGACTCGCAGTTGCTCCCTTACGGCGAGCATGGGGTTGTCGTTGGGCGGCGAAGGCCGCCCGTCAGAATCAGTTTATTTCGATCCGGCGCGGTTTGTTGGCTTCAGGAACCACGCGCTGCAAATCGATGTACAGCAGGCCGTTTACCAGGTTGGCACCTTTAACATGAATATTTTCTGCCAGCTGGAATTTGCGCTCAAAGTTGCGTTCGGCGATGCCCTGATACAGATAGGTACGTTCTTTTTGTTCATCAGGGTGAGAGCCTTTGACCACCAGCAGGTTATCCTGGGCGGTAATGTCCAGCTCGCTTTCGGCAAATCCGGCCACCGCAATGGCGATGCGGTAATGGTTTTCGTCTACTAATTCAACGTTGTACGGAGGATATCCGCCGTTGCTCTGGCTCTGGTTGTTTTCGAGCAGGTTAAACAGACGGTCAAAACCAATCGCGGAACGGTACAGCGGGGAAAGATCGAAGTTACGCATAATCTAAAAGCTCCTGAAATCAGCGAGAATACACAGACCTTCCACAATGGACAGGTCACGCGCCCCAAACACCCCTCAGGCATGTTCGTTAGTGGGCCACACTCTTAAAATGGGATTTCTGGAACGTTTATCAAGGGTACATGTCTTACTTTTTTTGCACTTTCGGTCACAGGACATAGACTGAAAGACTGCACAGGCAGGGAAAGTGCGACAGGCGCCACAGAGCGCTGGTTTCGGACTATTTATTTTTTCAGCGGGCCGTTATAACCCGATACACAAGCACTTCGCGTGCTGGCCAAGATGATAACGCATGATGAAAATTTTAATTTTGTTACCCGTTTTATGTTCAGGGATGATGGCACTGACAGGTTGCTCCAGCGTGATGTCTCACACCGGTGGCAAAGAAGGGACTTACCCAGGCACACGCGCCAGTGCAGAAATGCTGGGCGATGAAGCCACCGGCTGGGGAACCAAGTCGCTGGTAGCCCTGGATATGCCCTTCACCGCCGTCGCGGATACGCTGCTGCTGCCGTGGGATCTGTTCCGCAAAGATAATACCGTTCGCACCCGCGTGGAGAAAAGCGAGAAGGAAACGCAGGCGATGAATGCCGTTATTCCGCCTGCTGCGATGCCAGTGCCATAACTCAGCCCGCTGTTTTCGCGGCCCACAGCTGACGATAGCCGTGCGTTTCCTGCATCCAGGCGACGACATCTCCCGTGGGGGAGAAAACCACCGCATCGCCTGACGGGGGATTTTCATGATCGGCCGTCAAAAAGCGAATCTCGCCGCGCTGCGCATCGCAAAGCGCAATCCGATTTTCCAGCACAAATCCCAGCCATTTCCCTGACGGATGCCAGTTGAACGCCGACTGGATGCCGCTGCACTGCGTCAGTTGGCGCAGGCCGCTGCCATCGGCGGCAATCAGCCACAGCTGTACCACGCCCGCGTCATCGCGCATCAGAAACGCAATGCTGTTGCCCTGGGGATCAGCGCGTACCCAATGGCGCGGCACGTTCACCAGCCCCGGATACGCCCGGTCATGGGTAAAGGTCAGACGACGCTGAACCACGCCTGCGGGTGGCGCGGGGAGGGTGTTTTCCGTCCCACACAGCGGGGCCTCGCCCACTTTTTTCCAGCCAGCTTCCTCTGTCGGCAGCGTGACGATAAACAGCTCCGGCACTTTTTCACCACTGAGCGACAGAGTATCGCCGATAAACGCCAGCTGTGAATTGCCGACCCAACCTTCTTCATAGGCACGATTGATTTCATCGCTGCCCGGCTGCGGCGTCGGGGTGGTCTGGCTGACCAGCACGCTCCAGTGGCTGCCCGCATATTCACGCGGATGATGGCCCGACGGGGTAACCGGGCCAAACGGCACCGCCACCCCAACGTTGCGCAAATCCAGCGCCGGGTCGCGCTCACGCAGCACGTGATCGTTATAGGTAAAGCTCACGTTCTCGCCGTTCGGGCTATACACATGAACATGACTGCCACCGCGCAGCGCGCCCGCTGTAAACGGCGGCGTGATATCCATCGCATCGAGATTATGGGTGTCGCTCTGAGACGTCACCACGCCACGACGGTGGTGGAAATCGTACTGCCAGGTCGCATCCGGGTGTTCCGGGCCATGAATGAAGACGTAACGTTCGTCCTGCGGATGCACTGTAACTACGCCCACATGGGCCCCGTCGGTGGCTCGGTAAATCACCTCTGTTTCGCCGCTGTGGATATTGACGCGCTCAATGGTTTCTCCGGTAAACGAAGCGCCGGAAGGACGCACGTCGAACACCAGCCATTGGCCGTCAGGCGTCCAGGTTTGGGTGTTGGTTAACTGGTGATGGCGGGAGGCAAAAGTGATTTGTTTCATGGAGGTACCCTGATGCGCGTTGGTTGCATCAGGGTATAGCAAAGCCTGGCGCTTTACATCAGTTCAGGACGAACTTCTCAATCGCGTAGGCTACGCCGTCTTCCAGGTTGGATTTGGTGACAAAGTTAGCGACCTCTTTCACCGAAGGAATGGCGTTTTCCATCGCCACGCCCATGCCTGCGTATTCGATCATCGCGATGTCATTTTCCTGGTCGCCCAGCGTCATGACCTCTTCCGGCTTGATACCCAGCGTATCGGCCAGCGATTTCACACCCGTGCCTTTATTGACGCGTTTATCGAGGATTTCGAGGAAGTACGGCGCACTTTTCAGCACGGTGTATTTCTCTTTCACTTCTGCCGGAATGCGGGAAATAGCCTTGTCGAGAATCGCGGGTTCATCAATCATCATCACTTTCAGCAGCTGAATATCGCGATCCATGTTTTCCGCTTCGCAGAACACCAGCGGGATAGTCGCCACGTAGGATTCATGCACGGTGTAGTAGCTCACATCGCGGTTGGCGGTGTACAGCGTGTTGCGATCGAGCGCGTGGAAGTGGGAACCCACCTCGCGGGAAAGCTGTTCCAGATAGCGGTAATCATCGTAACTCAATGCCGTTTGCGCCACCGTGCTGCCGTCGCTGGCTTTCTGCACCAGAGCGCCGTTGTAGGTGATGCAGTAATCGCCTTCCTGCTCCATGTGCAGTTCTTTCAGATAGTTATGGACACCCGCATACGGGCGACCGGTACACAGCACCACCTTCACGCCGCGTTCACGCGCCGCCGCAATGGCCTTTTTAACCGCCGGAGAAATAGTATGGTCGGGCAGTAGCAACGTTCCGTCCATGTCGATTGCAATGAGTTTGATAGCCATAGGATCCCCGAGATAAGTGAGTTCTTACTCATGCTAACGCGATTTAGCTCAAAAAACAGCAAAAGAGTCGGGATAAAAGGGGGATGGGGATAGAGGGGAATATCCTCTTTTGCGGCAATAAAAAGCCCGGTGCGCTCACGCTTACCGGGCCTACGACATTATTGCAGAACACGGATATTAAATATCGATGTTCGCCGCTTTCAGGGCGTTCTCTTCGATAAACGCGCGACGCGGTTCAACGGCATCACCCATCAGGGTGGTGAACAGCTGATCGGCGGCGATAGCGTCTTTGACGGTCACGCGCAGCATACGGCGGCTTTCTGGATCCATGGTGGTTTCCCACAGCTGATCCGGGTTCATTTCACCCAGACCTTTATAACGCTGAATAGACAGACCGCGACGTGACTCTTTCACCAGCCATTCCAGCGCTTGCTCGAAGCTGGCAACCGGCTGACGACGCTCGCCACGTTCGATAAACGCATCTTCCTCGATCAGGCCACGCAGCTTCTCGCCGAGCGTACAGATACGACGGTATTCGCCACCGGTAACGAACTCCTGATCCAGCGGATAATCAGTATCCACACCGTGAGTACGCACGCGGATAATAGGCTCGAACAGGTGCTGCTCGGCGTTCTCACGAACGTCAAACTGCCACATGCTGCCCGCCTGCTCGATTTCGTTGAGCTCAGTGACCAGCTGGTTCACCCAGCGGGTCACTTTCTGCTCATCGCTCAGCTCAGCTTCTGCCAGCGTTGGCTGGTAGATCAGGGCTTTCAACAGCGAACGCGGGAAACGACGCTCCATACGGCCAATCATTTTCTGAGCCGCGTTGAATTCGGCAACCAGTTTTTCCAGCGCCTCACCAGCCAGGGCCGGAGCACTGGCGTTGGTGTGCAGAGTGGCACCGTCAAGCGCGATAGAGATTTGGTACTGATCCATCGCTTCGTCGTCTTTAATGTACTGTTCCTGCTTACCTTTCTTCACTTTGTACAGCGGCGGCTGCGCGATATACACGTGGCCACGCTCGACAATTTCCGGCATCTGACGGTAGAAGAAGGTCAACAGCAGCGTACGGATGTGCGAACCATCGACGTCGGCATCGGTCATGATGATGATGCTGTGATAGCGCAGTTTGTCCGGATTGTATTCGTCACGACCAATGCCACAGCCCAGGGCTGTGATAAGCGTCGCCACTTCCTGCGAGGAGAGCATTTTATCGAAACGCGCTTTCTCTACGTTGAGGATTTTACCCTTCAGCGGCAGAATCGCCTGGTTCTTACGGTTACGGCCCTGCTTCGCAGACCCGCCCGCAGAGTCCCCTTCCACGAGGTACAGTTCGGACAGTGCCGGGTCACGTTCCTGACAGTCCGCCAGTTTGCCCGGGAGGCCTGCTAAGTCCAGCGCGCCTTTACGACGGGTCATTTCACGGGCTTTACGCGCCGCTTCACGGGCACGTGCCGCATCAATAATTTTGCCGACCACGATTTTCGCATCGGACGGATTTTCCAGCAGGTATTCCGCCAGCAGTTCGTTCATCTGCTGTTCAACCGCGGTTTTCACTTCGGAAGAAACCAGCTTGTCTTTGGTCTGCGAGGAGAATTTCGGATCCGGCACTTTCACCGACACGACGGCAATCAGACCTTCACGGGCATCGTCCCCGGTGGCACTGACTTTGGCTTTTTTGCTGTAGCCTTCTTTGTCCATGTAGGCGTTCAGGGTACGGGTCATCGCCGCACGGAAACCCGCCAGGTGTGTGCCGCCATCGCGCTGTGGAATGTTGTTGGTGAAGCAGTAGATGTTTTCCTGGAAACCATCGTTCCACTGCAGCGCCACTTCCACGCCGATACCGTCTTTTTCGGTGGAGAAGTAGAAGATATTCGGGTGAATTGGCGTTTTGTTTTTGTTCAGATACTCAACGAACGCTTTGATGCCGCCTTCGTAGTGGAAATGATCTTCTTTGCCATCACGCTTGTCGCGCAGACGAATCGACACGCCGGAGTTCAGGAACGACAGCTCGCGCAGGCGTTTAGCCAGAATTTCGTATTCGAATTCGATGACGTTGGTGAAGGTTTCGTAGCTCGGCCAGAAACGGACCTGAGTCCCGGTGGCTTCGGTTTCGCCAGTCACTGCCAGCGGAGCCTGCGGCACACCGTGGACGTAAATCTGCTGGTGGACTTTGCCTTCGCGGCGAATCACCAGTTCCAGCTTCTGCGACAGGGCGTTTACAACGGATACGCCGACGCCGTGCAGACCACCGGACACTTTATAGGAGTTATCATCGAATTTACCGCCTGCGTGCAGGACGGTCATGATCACTTCCGCCGCAGAAACACCCTCTTCCGGGTGAATGCCGGTCGGAATACCACGGCCATCATCCGTTACGGAAACGGAGTTATCGGCGTGAATGGTGACCACGATGTCTTTACAGTGACCCGCGAGCGCTTCGTCGATAGCGTTATCCACGACCTCGAATACCATGTGGTGCAGACCGGTGCCGTCATCCGTGTCGCCGATATACATACCCGGGCGCTTACGCACCGCATCCAGCCCTTTCAGGACTTTGATACTGGAGGAGTCATAAGAATTCGACATCAACGTTTCTCGCTCATTTAAACTTGGGTTAATCCGTTATTTTACCTTTTTCCACGCTGAACATCTTCGAATTTTTGTCCGACATGTCCATTACGTGTTCAGCGCTAATCGCACTGACAAAAACCTGCGACTCGGTCGCTTTGAGCCTGCTTGCTAACAGACCGCGGCGCTCGTCATCAAGTTCCGAGGCAAAATCATCTATGAGGTACAGGCAGCGTCGCCCGCTTTCGCGGGTCAGAAACTCACCTTGCGCCAGACGTAAGGCGCACATCAGCAGTTTGAGCTGCCCTCGCGAAAGTGTGTCCTCCACCGGTGCGCCATCAGCACGAATGCGGAAATCCGCTTTGTGCGGCCCATGGGCGGTGTAGGTCAGCATACGATCGCGCTCGAAATTCCGTTCAAGCACCTCAGAATAGTCGGTCTCTTTTTCCCAGCCACGCTGGAAAGAAAAGCTGAGACTGAACTCAGGAAGAAACTGTTTGCAGGTATCTGCCATATCTTCGGCGATGCCTGCGCTGTACTCCGCTCGCCATTGGCTGATTTGCTCTGCCAGCGGAATAAGTTCGAGATCCCACGGGCGCAGCTGCGCGTAGCGGGTCACCTGACGCAATGCGGCGTTACGCTGTTTCAGCAAACGCTTGAGATTGCTCCAGGCGGTAAAGAAACCGGCTTCGTTGTGAAAGCATCCCCAATCAAGGAACGCTCTTCTGTATTTGGGGCCGCCGTTGAGTAATGTAAACCCTTCGGGGGTGATGAGCTGCATCGGCATCAGCAGCGCCAGCTCGGCCACCTTGTGACCGTCGGTGCCGTCGATGCGGACTTTGCTGTCGCCCTGTTTGTCTTTGGTGAGGCCAATCGAGATTTCGCGTTCCTGGCCCTGCAAGCGCCCGTGTAAGACAAAGGACTCCTGCTCGTGGCGGATCACGCGGCCTATCTGCAAACTGCGAAACGCCCGACCGTGGCCGAGCGTATAGATGGCTTCCAGCACGCTGGTTTTGCCACTGCCGTTAGCGCCGACCAGAAAGTTAAAGCCAGGGGATAGTGCAAGATCCGCGCTCTCGATGTTGCGAAAGTCGCGGATCAACAAGCGGGTTAACGCCATTACAATCTCATTGGCATAACGACGTAAGCCGCGCTCTGGCTGGCTGCGTCTTCAATCTGGACGCTGGAAACAGAATCGGTCAGCAGAATACGGACATTCTCGCACTTCAGCGCGTTGAGCACATCCAGCACGTAACTGACGTTGAAGCCGATTTCCATCTCGGTCCCGGCGTAGGTGACATCCAGAATTTCTTCTGCTTCTTCCTGCTCCGGGTTGTTGGCGGTGATTTTCAGCTGATTTTCGCTGACATACAGACGCACACCGCGGAATTTCTCGTTCGAGAGAATGGCCGCGCGGGCAAACGCCTGCTTGAGGATATCGCAGCCTGCATCCAGGTGTTTATCCGGATTTTTCGGCAACACGCGACGGTAGTCCGGGAAACGACCATCCACCAGTTTAGAGGTGAAGATGAAATCACCCACGTGCGCACGAATGTTGTTGCTGCCAATCTGCACGCGCATTGGGTTTTCGCCGCCGTCGAGCATACGCATCAGCTCAATCACGCCTTTACGCGGCACGATAACCGAATGGTTCGGCAACGTTTCGCCAATTGGCATGGAACAGACCGCCAGACGGTGACCGTCGGTCGCCACGGTACGCAGTTCTTCCCCTTCGGTTTCGAACAGCATGCCGTTTAAATAGTAGCGAACGTCCTGGTGCGCCATTGAGAACTGGGTCGCTTCAATCAGACGTTTCATCGTCGCCTGGGCCACGGTGAATTCGACTTCGCTCTGCCAGTCGTCGAGGTTCGGGAAGTCAGCAGCAGGCAACGTGGACAGCGAGAAACGGCTGCGGCCAGAGCGCACCAACATGCGGTCGCCCTCAAGCTGCACGGCGATTTCAGCGCCTTCCGGCAGACCACGGCAAATATCGAAGAACTTGCGCGCCGGCACGGTAGTAGCACCCGGTTCGTGCGGCTGGGACAGCGCGACGCGTGCGACCATTTCCATTTCAAGGTCGGTCCCGGTCAGTGACAGGGAACCGTCTGCGACCTGCAACAGCAGATTGCCCAGAATCGGCAACGTTGGGCGGCCACCTAATGGGCCACTTACCTGCTGCAGTGGTTTTAATAAATGTTCACGTTCAACGGTAAATTTCATAGCGTCACGAAGATAATGTTCTGATTAAATTGGAGAAATCTTCTTTGATGTCATGGCTTTCTTCACGCAACTGCTCGATCTTGCGGCACGCATGCAGCACGGTCGTGTGGTCGCGGCCACCAAACGCATCGCCGATTTCCGGCAGGCTGTGGTTAGTGAGTTCTTTGGCCAGCGCCATCGCCATCTGGCGCGGACGCGCCACAGAGCGGGAACGACGCTTGGACAGCAGATCCGCCACTTTGATCTTATAGTACTCCGCCACCGTCTTCTGAATATTGTCGATGGTGACCAGTTTTTCCTGCAGCGCCAGCAGATCGCGCAGCGCTTCACGCACGAAATCGATGGTAATCGCCCGGCCGGTAAAGTTGGCATTGGCGATAACGCGGTTCAGTGCGCCTTCAAGCTCACGCACGTTGGAACGCAGACGTTTGGCGATGAAGAACGCCACTTCGCCAGGCAGACGGATATCATTCTCGTCGGCCTTTTTCATCAGGATCGCCACTCGCGTTTCAAGCTCAGGCGGCTCGATCGCGACGGTTAATCCCCAGCCGAAACGGGATTTGAGACGATCTTCAACGCCGTTGATCTCTTTAGGATAGCGATCCGACGTCAGGATGATCTGTTGATTCCCTTCCAACAGTGCATTGAAAGTGTGGAAGAATTCTTCCTGAGAACGCTCTTTGTTGGCAAAGAACTGAATGTCATCGATAAGCAGGGCGTCAACGGAACGGTAGTAGCGTTTGAACTCTTCGATGGCGTTGTTTTGCAGGGCTTTCACCATGTCCTGCACAAAACGCTCGGAGTGCATGTACACCACTTTAGCATTCGGCTTACGGGCAATGATGCCATTGCCTACGGCGTGTAAAAGGTGCGTTTTACCGAGACCCGTACCGCCATAAAGGAATAAAGGGTTGTAAGCGCCGCCAGGGTTATCTGCCACCTGACGTGCCGCTGCCCGAGCCAACTGGTTCGATTTACCTTCTACGAAGTTATCAAAGGTATGCTTTACGTTGACGTTGGAACGGTAGGAGTGCTCTGCCGGGGCAGGAACGTTGTCCCAGCCCGATCGCGTCTGGTGCGTGGCGCGAGGGATCTGCTGCTGAACCTGAGCGTGCGCCTGAACCGTTGCGACCTGCGCGGTTTCCTTCACGACCTGCACGGCAGGACGGGCACCGACTTCAAATCGCAGCTGCGGGGCATCGGCACCGCAGAAATCGTTCAACAGTCCGTTGATGTTATTAAGGTACTTATCCCTTACCCAATCGAGCACGAAACGGTTTGGTGCATATAATGCCAGCGTGTTATCGCTTAGTTCCGCCTGCAATGGGCGGATCCACATGCTGAATTCTGTGGCTGGTAACTCATCCTGCAATCGGGCAAGACACTGCTGCCAAAGCGAAAGTGACACGGCGGACTCCACTCGAACTAAAAAAAGGGTGAAACTGAAATAATGATTGTTGGCACACGTCGGACAGCCCACAGGTCGGTGAGGGTGACGTGCGAACCGCTATCAGCGGTTATACCCCGTTCAGGATCCAGGAAACGATCGGGACCGCGGATCATAGCCTAAACTGAGCCAGAGATCTTCTGTTTCTCACAGATTCTTCCCGATTTATCCACAGGGAAGATCGAGACCGGCTAAGTGTAAACGATCCTGTCTCGGGTGAGGGGCGATTTCGCCCGCATATTGGAAAATTTAATGAGTGACGGCAATTTTTTGCTTAATCGATCTAATAAAGATCCCGGGCGATCCTTGCGATTTCAACGGCAGGCTTTATAATCCTCCACCCGGTGCGAGCTACAGGTTAACCCGTACCGGAGCCGGTCATTTTCCATGCGAAATCGTGCGGAAATACGCGGGAAATAAGGTAAAGAGAATTGACTCCGGAGTGTACAATTATTACAATCCGGCCTCTTTAATCACCCACACTGAAGCGGAAGTCGTTCGAAACTCGTTCGGGTACACGCAAAAGTCAGTGAATTTATTCAAGTTTAGGTAGAAATCGCCATGAAACGCACTTTTCAACCGTCTGTACTGAAGCGCAACCGTTCTCACGGCTTCCGTGCTCGTATGGCTACTAAAAATGGTCGTCAGGTTCTGGCACGTCGTCGTGCTAAAGGCCGTTCTCGTCTGACCGTTTCCAAGTAATAAAGCTAACCCCTGAGTGGTTAAGCTAGCATTTCCCAGGGAGTTACGTTTGTTAACTCCCACTCATTTCACATTCGTCTTCCAGCAGCCGCAACGGGCTGGCACGCCGCAAATCACCATCCTCGGCCGCCTAAATTCGCTGGGGCATCCCCGCATCGGTCTTACTGTCGCCAAGAAAAACGTTAAACGCGCCCATGAACGCAATCGGATTAAACGTCTGACGCGTGAGAGCTTCCGTTTACGTCAGCATGAACTTCCCGCTATGGATTTCGTGGTGGTAGCTAAGAAAGGGGTTGCAGACCTCGATAACCGGGCACTTACGGAAGCGTTGGAAAAATTATGGCGCCGTCACTGTCGCCTGGCTCACGGGTCCTGATAGCCCTTATCCGGGTCTATCAACGCCTGATTAGTCCGCTACTCGGGCCACACTGCCGTTTTACCCCCACCTGTTCACAATACGGAATTGAGGCATTGCGCAGGTTTGGGATGATAAAAGGCAGTTGGTTGACGGTGAAACGCGTATTAAAATGCCACCCTTTACACCCGGGTGGTGACGATCCCGTCCCACCAGGACCAACAAACACCAGAGAACACTAACGATGGATTCGCAACGCAATCTTCTTATCATCGCTTTGTTGTTCGTGTCTTTCATGATCTGGCAGGCATGGGAGCAGGATAAAAATCCTCAGCCTCAGCAGCAGATTACGCAGACTACGACCACCGCCGCGGGCAGCGCCGCCGACCAGGGCGTTCCGGCCAGTGGCCAGGGAAAACTGATTACGGTGAAAACCGACGTGCTGGAACTCGTCATCAACACCCGTGGTGGTGATGTTGAGCAGGCACTGCTGTTAACTTATCCGAAAACTCAGAATTCTAACGAGCCGTTTAAGTTACTGGATACCTCACCGCAGTTTATCTATCAGGCACAGAGCGGTCTGACCGGTCGTGATGGCCCGGATAACCCGGCTAATGGTTCACGTCCGCTGTACAACATTGATAAAGATGCGTTTGTTCTGGCTGATGGACAGAATGAACTGACTATTCCGCTGACTTACACCGATAAAGCGGGCAACACCTTCACCAAAACCTTCACCCTGAAACGTGGTGGATATGCGGTGAACGTGGGCTACGACGTGAAGAACGCCAGCGATAAACCGCTGGAAATCTCCGAATTCGGCCAGCTGAAGCAGTCTATCAATCTGCCACCAGAACTCGATACCAAAGGCGGCGGCCTGTCTACTATGCATACCTTCCGCGGCGCGGCGTACTCCACGCCAGACGCGAAGTATGAGAAATACAAATTCGACACCATCGCGGATAACGAGAACCTGAACATCAGTTCTAAAGGCGGTTGGGTGGCGATGCTGCAGCAGTACTTTGCGACCGCATGGGTGCCGAGCAGCAACAGTTCGAACAACTTCTACACTGCCAACCTCGGTAACGGGATTGCGGCGATTGGCTATAAGTCTCAGCCGGTTCTGGTTCAGCCAGGCCAGGCAGCAAGCCTTGCCAGCACCCTGTGGGTAGGCCCGGAAATTCAGGACAAAATGGCGGCCGTTGCGCCACACCTTGACCTGAGCGTGGACTATGGCTGGTTGTGGTTCATTTCTCAGCCGCTGTTTAAGCTGCTGAAATTTATCCACAGCTTCCTCGGTAACTGGGGCTTCTCCATTATCGTTATCACCTTTATCGTTCGTGGCATCATGTACCCGCTGACCAAAGCGCAGTACACCTCCATGGCGAAGATGCGTATGCTGCAGCCGAAGATTCAGGCTATGCGTGAGCGTCTGGGCGATGACAAACAGCGTCAGAGCCAGGAAATGATGGCCCTGTATAAAGCAGAGAAAGTGAACCCGCTCGGCGGCTGCTTCCCTCTGATTATTCAGATGCCTATCTTCCTTGCGCTGTACTACATGCTGATGGGCTCCGTTGAACTGCGCCATGCGCCGTTTGCTCTGTGGATCCATGACCTGTCCGCACAGGACCCGTACTACATCCTGCCGATCCTGATGGGCGTAACGATGTTCTTCATCCAGAAGATGTCGCCGACCACCGTGACCGACCCGATGCAGCAGAAGATCATGACCTTCATGCCGGTCATCTTCACCGTGTTCTTCCTGTGGTTCCCGTCAGGTCTGGTGCTGTACTATATCGTCAGCAACCTGGTGACGATTATCCAGCAGCAGCTGATTTACCGTGGTCTGGAAAAACGTGGTCTGCATAGCCGCGAAAAGAAAAAATCCTGATTCGGTAGGCATTCGCTAAAATGGAAGGCGGTCAGATGACCGCCTTTTTTATTAGGTATTGAAAGAGACAAACCATGAACCATAACGACACGATTGTTGCCCAGGCCACACCGCCAGGACGCGGCGGCGTGGGTATCCTGCGTATTTCCGGCCTGAAAGCTCGCGAGGTCGCGCAGGCGGTGCTGGGCAAACTGCCTAAGCCGCGTTACGCCGATTACCTGCCGTTTCGCGATGCCGAAGGCAATACGCTGGATCAGGGCATTGCCCTATGGTTCCCGGGGCCGAACTCCTTTACCGGCGAAGACGTGCTGGAGCTGCAGGGCCACGGCGGCCCGGTTATTCTCGATTTACTGCTTAAACGCATTCTGACGCTGCCGGGGATTCGAATCGCCAATCCGGGCGAGTTTTCCGAACGCGCCTTTCTGAACGACAAGCTCGACCTGGCGCAGGCCGAAGCCATCGCCGACTTGATTGACGCCAGCTCAGAACAAGCCGCCCGCTCGGCGATGAACTCGTTACAGGGCGCGTTTTCTGCCCGGGTGAATCATCTGGTGGAAGCGCTGACGCATCTGCGAATTTACGTCGAGGCGGCGATTGATTTCCCTGACGAAGAAATAGATTTCCTCTCCGATGGCAAAATCGAAGCCCAGCTCAACACCGTTATTGGCGACCTTGACGCCGTTCGCGCGGAAGCACGTCAGGGCAGCCTGCTGCGTGAAGGGATGAAAGTGGTGATTGCCGGGCGACCTAACGCCGGGAAATCGAGCCTGCTGAATGCGCTGGCGGGCCGTGAAGCCGCCATCGTAACCGACATCGCCGGAACCACGCGTGACGTACTGCGTGAACACATTCATATCGACGGTATGCCGCTGCATATCATTGATACCGCGGGGTTACGTGATGCCAGCGATGAAGTGGAGCGGATCGGTATTGAACGCGCCTGGCAGGAGATCGAGCAGGCCGATCGGGTGCTGTTTATGGTCGACAGCACCACTACATCCGCCGTCGATCCGGCAGCGATCTGGCCTGACTTTATCGCCCGTTTACCGGCCAATCTGCCGATAACCGTAGTGCGTAATAAAGCGGACATCACCGGGGAAGACGTGGGCCTAAGCGAGATGAACGGTCACTCCCTGATTCGTCTTTCTGCCCGGCAGGGCGAAGGCGTGGATATTCTGCGGAACCATCTTAAGCAGAGCATGGGCTTTGAGACCAACATGGAAGGTGGGTTCCTCGCCCGTCGTCGCCATTTGCAGGCGCTTGAAGCGGCGGCCAACCATCTGCAACAGGGCAAAGCGCAGCTGTTAGGTGCCTGGGCGGGTGAACTACTGGCCGAAGAACTGCGTCTGGCACAGCAGGCGTTAAGCGAAATCACCGGGGAGTTTACCTCCGACGACCTGCTGGGCCGGATCTTTTCGAGCTTCTGTATCGGCAAATAAGTCCGTCTGTGTTCCCGTAAAACCCACCGCTCCGGTGGGTTTTTCCATTCTGGAAAACACTGTTGTCCAAAAGGCAACTCGTGTACGCCGCCAAAGCCCCGTATCCTCGCCGAACTTTCCTGTGAGGTATCTATGGCCCGCTTCCTGTTTTGCAGTTTTGCTCTGGTTCTGCTTTATCCCTCCGGGATTGATATGTATCTGGTCGGCCTGCCCCGTATCGCGGCGGACCTTTCGGCCAGCGAAGCGCAGCTACATATCGCGTTTTCGGTCTATCTGGCGGGCATGGCCACAGCGATGCTGATTGCCGGACGCATTGCGGACAAAGCCGGACGACAGCCGGTGGCTATCTGCGGTGCCATCGTTTTTGCGCTGGCCTCCGCGCTGTGTGCCAACGCGGTCACCAGCGATATGTTCCTGGCCGGGCGCTTTATTCAGGGCATCGGGGCGGGGGGCTGTTACGTGGTGGCGTTTGCCATTATGCGCGACACCCTGGATAACCGTCGTCGGGCGAAAGTGCTGTCGCTGCTGAACGGCATCACCTGTATCGTGCCGGTGCTGGCACCGGTTCTCGGCAATCTCATCATGATGAAATTCCCGTGGCAAAGCCTGTTCTGGGTGATGGTCGCAATGGGAATAATCGTATGCCTGCTGTCGACGCTGGTGCTGAAAGAGACCCATCCGGGCACCCGCGCGGATCCTGCCACGACGTCATCTTCGACGACTGAATCCCTGACCAGTCGCTTCTTTATCAGCCGCGTGGCGATCACGACGCTCAGCGTGACCGCGATCCTCACCTACGTGAATATCTCCCCGGTCCTGCTGATGGAAGTCCTGCATTTTGACCGTGGCGAATACTCCACCATTATGGCGCTGACCGCGCTGGTGAGTATGCTGGTGGCCTTCTCAACGCCGTTTGCGCTGTCGCTATTCCGCCAGCGCACGTTGATGCTAACCGCCCAAGGGCTGTTTTTTGTGGCAGCGGTGATACTGGCGTCAGCAAGCTCTTCCGCCGGAATGCTGTTCGGCTTGACGCTGATTTGTGCGGGCTTCTCACTCGGGTTCGGCGTGACAATGAGCCAGGCACTCGGCCCCTTCTCGCTGCGCGCTGGGGTGGCAAGCTCCGTTCTCGGTATCGCCCAGGTGTGCGGTTCGTCGTTGTATATCTGGCTGGCCGCCATTTTTGGCGTCGGGGCGTTGAATATGCTGATCGGGATACTGATTAGCTGTAGCATGGTCTGCATCCTGTTGCTCATCTTCGTTTCCGCCCGCGCGGACGCGCCGGACAATGAAAAAATCCCTGACCAGTCTCGATCTTAACTTACTCTTTTGCCTGCAACTTCTGTTACAGGAGCGCAGCGTCAGCAAGACGGCGAAACGGATGAACGTCACGCCGTCTGCGGTCAGCAAATCGCTGGCCAAGCTGCGCGACTGGTTTAACGACCCGCTGTTTGTCAAAACCCCGACCGGCCTGCATCCTACGCCGCTGGCGGTCAGCATGGAGCAGGATCTGGCCGACTGGATGCAGATGAGCCACCAGCTGCTGGATAAACCGCATCACGATACCCCGCGCGGGCTAACCTTTGAGCTGGCCGCGGAATCCCCGCTGATGCTGATCGTGTTTAATGCCCTGACCCAACAAATCCACCAGCGCTATGCCCAGGCCACCGTGCGGCTGCGCAACTGGGATTACGATTCGCTGGACGCGATTGTGCGCGGTGAGGTGGATTTGGGCTTCACCGGCCGGGAAAGCCATCCGCGCTCGCGGGAATCCCTCAGCCTGCTGCCGTGGTTTATCGATTTTGAAGTGCTGTTCACCGACGTTCCCCGCGTTTATCTGCGGGAAGATCATCCGGCGCTACAGGAAGAGTGGAATCTTGAGACGTTCCTGCGCTATCCGCACATCAGCATCTGCTGGGAAAAGAGCGATACCTGGGCGCTGGATGAAGTGTTGAATGAATCAGGCCACCAGCGCCAAATTGCGCTGAGCCTGCCGGGCTTTGAGGCCTCGATGTTTATGGCAGCGCAGCCCGACCATACGCTGCTCGCCACCGCACCTTATTACTGTCAGCACTATAATCAACAGCACGGCCTGAAACTGGTGACGCGGCCGATGCCGTTAGACGAAGCACAGATGCAGAAACTGGCGGTGCCGTTCACCCTGATGTGGCATAAGCGCAACGGCCATAATCCCAAGATTATTTGGATGAAGTCGATGCTGAAGCAACTGTACCGGGAAGCGTTTCAATCCGGGGTACTCAGCGATTAGCCGGGAAAATGTGTGACCTGGCGGGCTATTGCGCCTAAGGAAATGTAAATATGCTGGCCGATCACTATTCATCGCCCTTATTCCACATTAAAACCTCATCAACCTGGGCAATAATAGAGACTGAGTTTCCAGTACCACTGACCATTAATCACGGAGCGACATAATGGCAACGCATTTTGCAAGAGGGATCCTTACCGATGGGCATCTGCACTCAGTCCGACTCTCCTCATCCTGTCACAATGAATCACGCCTGCTGCCTGCGCATCGCCGGGCGCGATTCCTGGCCTCGCGGGCGTTACTCGCCGAACTGCTGTTTATGCTGTATGGCATCAGCGAGCTCCCGGACATCATAACCCGGCCAGACGGCAAACCGGTGTTTCGCGACAGCACCCAGCCGCGTTTCTCTATCGCCTACGCCGGGAATATCGTTGGCGTTGCGCTGACCACCGAAGGCGAGTGCGGTCTGGATATGGAACTCCAGCGCGCGACGCGCAGTTTCCACAGCCCGGCCGCGCCCGGCGCCTATCCTTTTAGCAGTAACGAAAATCTGTGGATTAAAAATCAGACCGACCCGAACGAAGCGCGCGCGCAGCTGCTGGCCTTGCGCCAGAGCGTCCTCAAACTCACCGGCGATATTCATCAAGACTCGCCGCAGCAGCTTCAGCTGTTGCCGGGCTCAGGCCGCCTGCGCGCCGCTAAATTGATGCAGATAGAAGCCATTTGTGACGCCGAGGACGTGCTGGTGTGGTCTATCGCTGCCACGCCTGCTATTGAGCGCCTGAAGGTTTGGGAATTCGACAGCAAAAACGGCTGGCGCGGTTTGCCGGATATGCAGCTCCGCGCCAGTGAACCCGCCGCGCGCCTGATGCGTTTTACCAGCCTGCCGGCGGAAAAAGCCCTTATACTGAACTGACTCATCATGATGAAAAATAAAGGAGTAATCATGTCCGACGCGATAAAAGTTGTGACGTTATTGGGGAGCCTGCGCAAAGCTTCATTTAACGGGATGGTGGCGCGTACCCTGCCTGGCCTCGCGCCCGCAGGGATGACCATTTCTGCGCTGCCGTCGATTGGCGACATTCCACTGTACGATGCCGATATCCAGCAGGAAGAGGGTTTCCCGCCTGCCGTCGAGGCGCTGGCGGCGCAAATTCGTGATGCCGATGGCGTAGTTATCGTCACTCCGGAGTACAACTACTCGGTGCCGGGCGGGCTGAAAAATGCCATCGACTGGCTGTCACGTTTGCCTGAACAGCCGCTGGCCGGTAAACCGGTGCTGATTCAGACCAGCTCAATGGGCGCGATTGGCGGCGCGCGCTGCCAGTATCATCTGCGCCAGATTCTGGTATTCCTGGATGCGATGGTGATGAACAAGCCGGAGTTTATGGGCGGCGTTATTCAGAATAAGGTCGACCCGCAGACGGGCGAAGTGGTTGATCAGAGTACGCGCGATCACTTGAGCGGTCAGCTGACCGCGTTCGGGGATTACATCCGACGGGTTAAAGCGTAATAAAAAAGGCCGGGAAGCGAAAGCGCCCGGCCTTTTTCGTATCCGTCATCGCACCTTAGTGGGCATCGATGAACACAATCTTCAGGACGAACAGCAGGGCAACCACCACCACGCACGGGCTGAGATCGCGGAAACGACCAGTACCGATTTTCATCACGCAGTAAGAGATGAAGCCCAGCGCGATACCTTCGGTAATTGAGAAGCTGAACGGCATCATTACCGCCGTAATAAACGCCGGAACGGCTTCGGTCAGGTCTTCCCACTTCACGCGCGCCAGGCTTGAGGTCATCAGCACGCCAACGTAAATCAGTGCGCCAGCGGCGGCGTAAGGCGGCACCATGCCAGCCAGCGGTGACAGGAAAATCACCAGCAGGAACAGCAGGCCTACGACCACCGCGGTCAGACCAGTACGGCCACCGACGGACACGCCGGAAGAGGATTCAATATACGCGGTAACGGAAGAGGTGCCGATAAAGGAACCCGCCACGGACGAGATACTGTCGACGTACAGCGCCTGCTTCATGCGCGGGAATTTACCGTTTGCATCGCTGAGACCCGCTTTGTCGGTCACGCCAATCAGGGTGCCAGAGGAGTCAAACAGATTGACCAGCATGAAGGAGAAGATCACGCCCGCCAGGCCGAGGTTAAAGGACCCCGCCAGATCAACATGCCCGATCACCGAAGTGACATCCGGTGGCGTCGACACGATGCCGGTATAGTGCACATCGCCCAGCATCCAGCCCAACAGGGTGGTCACCACGATAGAGACCAGCACCGCCGCATGAATGTTACGCGACGCCAGAATCGCAATGATGAAGAAGCCCAGGATCCCCAGCAGTACGCTGTGAGAGGTCAGGTTGCCGATGCTCACCAGTGTGTCTTTATTGGCAACAATCACCCCAGCGTTCTTCAGGCCCATCATACCGATAAACAGACCGATACCGCTGGTGATGCCCACGCGCAGGCTCATAGGGATATTGGCAATCATCCAGTAACGCACGCGGAAAATGGTCAGCAGCAGCAGGCCAACGGCCCCCCAGAAAATCGCGCCCATCCCGACCTGCCACGGCAGGCCCATCGCCTGCACCACTACGAAGGCGAAGAAGGCGTTCAGGCCCATGGCCGGGGCCAGCGCAACCGGCAGGTTGGCAAACAGACCCATCATGATGCTACCGAAGGCGGCAATCAGACAGGTGGTGACGAAGACGGCGCTCGTGTCCATGCCAGCCACGCCCAGAATTTGTGGGTTCACAAAAACGATGTAAACCATCGTCAGGAAGGTGGTGAATCCGGCAATCACTTCCGTGCGGGCCGTCGTTCCGTGCTCGCGCAGTTTAAACACGCGCTGAAGCAGACCCTGACCTGACGTCTGGGTGGTTTGTTGTTGGCTCATCTTCTGGTTCCAAACTAAGGAGGGGAAAATTCGTCGCTATCCTATACCAAAATGCGACAATAGGGAGAGTAAGAGCACACTTTTTTTCATTGATTTTGCTTATACGGCAACGATTGCGTCGGGCAAAATGGATTACGTAAACGTTAAACTTGTGACAACAGGAAACGGCATGTCCAGTATTGAAGCGGTATTTTTCGACTGTGATGGCACGCTCGTCGACAGCGAAGTGATTTGCTCCCGGGCCTATGTCCACATGTTCCGGGAATTTGGCATCACCCTGGAGCTTGAAGAGATCTTTAAGCGCTTTAAAGGAGTGAAGCTGTACGAGATCATCGACACCATTAACGCCGAGTATGGCGTGAGTCTGCACAAAGAGACCCTGGAGCCGGTGTATCGCGCCGAGGTGGCTCGCCTGTTCGACAGCGAACTGGAAGTCATTGATGGGGCGAATGCGTTGCTCGACGCGATGACGGTGCCAATGTGTATCGTCTCCAACGGTCCGGTCAGCAAAATGCAGCATTCATTGGGCAACACCGGTCTGCTGCATCATTTTCCCGACAAGCTGTTTAGCGGGTATGACATTCAGGCCTGGAAACCCGATCCGGCGCTGATGTATCACGCGGCGAAAGCGATGAACGTCGACCCGGTGAACTGCATACTGGTGGATGATTCGAGCGCGGGCGCGATGTCCGGCGTGGCGGCGGGGATGGAGGTGTTTTACTTCTGCGCCGATCCGCATAATCAGCCGATCGACCATCCGAAGGTAACGACGTTTACCTCACTGGATGAGCTGCCAGGGCTGTGGAAAGCGCGGGGTTGGGAGATTACCCAGTAAATTTTCCCCACCCTAACCGGTTTTCCCCCTCGCCCCTTTGGGGAGAGGGTCGGGGTGAGGGGGGGGGGACTTATTCTTTCGGATCTTTGCCCGCCAGCAGCTTGTCCAGCTCGTCGCCGCCAACGTGACGGAAATCCTGTCCCTTCACGAAATAGAAGATGTATTCGCAAATGTTCTGGCAACGATCGCCGATACGCTCGATAGAACGAGCGCAGAACAGCGCGGTCAGAACGCTTGGAATGGTGCGGGAGTCTTCCATCATATACGTCATCAGCTGACGCACGATGCCTTCGTACTCCTGATCGACCTTCTTGTCTTCACGATAGATACGCACCGCTTCATCAAGATCCATGCGCGCGAACGCGTCGAGGACGTCATGCAACATCTGCACGGTGTGACGACCCAGCGATTCGAGGCTTACCAGCAACGGCTGATGCTGCTGTGAGAATTTCTCCAGCGCGGTGCGGCAGATTTTATCCGCAACGTCACCAATACGTTCCAGCTCGGCGATGGTTTTGATGATAGCCATCACCAGACGCAGATCGCTGGCGGTCGGCTGACGTTTAGCGATGATGCGCACGCAGGCTTCATCGATCGCCACTTCCATCATGTTGACCTGCTTATCGCCGTCGATAACGCGCTTGGCCAGTTCCTGATCCTGGTTGTGCATCGCGGTGATCGCATCTGATAACTGCTGCTCCACCAGCCCGCCCATGGTCATCACCTGAGTGCGAATATGTTCCAGCTCTGCGTTGAACTGGCCGGAAATGTGTTTGTTTAGATTTAGGTTGTCCATCGTTCCTCCATATGCCCAAAATATTTCTGGCTGTAGCAAGGCGGCAACTGCACGCATCCCCGGGAGCGTAGATAACTACGTGACCGGGGTGAGTAAAGGCAGCCAACGCGGGTACAGCCTGAAAGATGAAGGGCAAATCAACCGTAGCGGCCAGTGATGTAATCTTCAGTTTGCTTCTTCGCAGGCTTGGTGAACAGATCGTCAGTGTTGCTGAACTCAATCAGTTCACCCAAATACATAAACGCCGTGTGGTCGGAACAACGCGCGGCCTGCTGCATGTTGTGGGTCACGATAACCACGGTGTAATCCTGCTTCAGCTCGGTAATCAGCTCTTCAATGCGACCGGTGGAAATCGGGTCCAGCGCTGAGCATGGCTCATCAAGCAGCAGCACTTCCGGACGAATGGCGATGCCACGCGCGATACACAGACGCTGCTGCTGACCACCGGAGAGAGAATATCCGCTCTGATGCAGCTTATCTTTGGTTTCGTTCCAAAGTGCGGCCTTGGTCAACGCCCATTGCACACGCTCGTCCATGTCGGCACGCGACAGCTTTTCAAACAGACGCACGCCAAAAGCGATGTTGTCATAAATCGACATCGGGAACGGGGTCGGTTTCTGGAACACCATCCCCACTTTGGCACGCAGCAGGGCGATATCCTGGGTGTTAGTCAGAATATTATCGCCATCCAGCAAAATTTCGCCTTCCGCACGCTGCTCTGGGTACAGTTCAAACATTTTGTTGAACGTACGCAGCAGGGTGGATTTACCGCAGCCCGACGGGCCGATGAACGCGGTGACCTGGTTTTTGGCGATGTCCAGGTTGATGTTCTTCAGCGCATGGAACTTGCCGTAGTAGAAGTTCAAATCGCGAACAGCAATTTTACCCGGGGCAGTATCAACCATACTCATCTCAATCTCTTCCTTATTCGACGCCGCCTTTCGCCGCGCCGTAAAAATTAACCGTGTTTCTGCTTCGCGAAAATGACGCGCGCCAGAATGTTAAGCAACAGTACGCACAGGGTAATGATCAGCACCCCGGCCCAGGCCAGTTGTTGCCATTCGGCAAACGGGCTCATGGCAAATTTGAAAATGGTCACCGGCAGGTTGGCAATCGGCTGCATCATGTCGGTGCTCCAGAATTGATTGGAGAGCGCGGTAAACAGCAGCGGGGCGGTTTCACCCGCGATACGCGCCACCGCCAACAGCACACCGGTCATGATCCCGGAGATGGAGGCTTTCAGCGTAATCGCCGAAATCATTTTCCATTTCGGGGTGCCCAGCGCATACGCCGCTTCACGCAGGCTGTCCGGCACCAGTTTCAGCATGTTCTCGGTGGTTCGAATCACAATCGGCACCTGCAACAGCGCCAGCGCAATCACCCCCGCCCAACCGGAGAAGTGCTGCATCTTCGCCACCACAATGGTGTAGACGAACAGACCCACGACGATAGACGGTGCGGAAAGCAAAATGTCGTTGATGAAGCGAATCACTTCGGCAAGCCAGGATTTGCGGCCATATTCCGCCAGCCAAATCCCCGCCATGATGCCCAACGGCGTACCGATCACGGTCGACCACAGGATCAACAGGCCGCTACCGGCCAGGGCGTTGGCCAGCCCCCCGCCCGCCGTATTCGGCGGCGGGGTCATTTCGGTGAACAGCGCCAGCGACATGCCGTCGATGCCACGCGTGACGGTTGAGAACAGGATCCACACCAGCCAGAACAGGCCAAAGACCATGGTCGCCATCGATAGCGTCAGGGCGATGCGGTTTTTGAAGCGACGACGGGCCTGCATTTTGCGGCGGGATTCGAGCAGCGCTGCGGTGGTTTGCATTTCAAGAGTCGTCATTAGCGTGCCCCCTCGTTTTTCGCGAGGCGTTTAATCATCAGCTTGGATACGGCCAGAACGATAAAGGTGATCACAAACAGAATCAGGCCCAGTTCCATCAATGCCGCAACGTGCAGGCCAGATTCCGCTTCGGCAAATTCATTCGCCAACGCAGAGGTGATGCTGTTGCCCGGCATGTACAGCGAGGCACTGTCGAGCTGGTAGGTGTTACCGATGATAAAGGTCACCGCCATGGTTTCACCCAGTGCGCGACCCAGACCAAGCATGACCCCGCCGATGACCCCATTTTTGGTGAACGGCAGCACGATACGCCAGATGACTTCCCAGGTGGTGCAGCCAATGCCGTAGGCCGACTCTTTCATCATCACCGGGGTTTGTTCGAACACATCGCGCATGACCGCCGCAATGTAAGGAATAATCATGATCGCGAGGATAACCCCCGCCGCCAGTAGGCCGATACCGAACGCCGGGCCAGAGAACAGCGCGCCGACAAACGGGATAGCGGAAAGCACATTACCCACCGGCTCCTGGAAGTAGGTCGCGAACAGCGGGGCGAAGATGAACAGACCCCACATGCCGTACACGATACTCGGAATGGCGGCTAACAGTTCAATGGCGATACCCAGCGGACGCTTCAGCCAGTTCGGGGCCAGCTCCGTCAGGAACAAGGCAATACCAAAACTTACCGGAACGGCAATCAGCAGGGCAATAATCGAGGTGACCAGCGTGCCGTAAATTGGCACCAGCGCACCGTAGATATCATTCGGGGCATCCCACTCTTTGGTCCACAGGAACGAAAAACCAAATTTCTGAATGCTCGGCCAGGCGGAAACGATCAGGGAGATAATGATGCCGCTGAGCATCAATAGCACAATCAGCGCCGCCAGTTTTACCAGCACGCCGAAAATGATGTCACCCTTTTTACCCGGTGGGTTAAATGCAGGCTTGGTTGCAGCCATAAATTACTCTTCAGTTAAAGACGTCTTACGAATACGCCCGGTAGCGCTAACGCTGACCGGGCCTACAGTCGGAACTGTAATATTCGTCAAAAATATCCTGTTAGTACAGCGCTTTACCGCTGCTATCTTTCACGTTGGTTTTCCATGCAGCACGTACCTGCTCAACCACGCTGTCCGGCAGTGACGCATAATCCAGGGCGTTAGCTTCTTTGGCACCGTTTTTGTAGGCCCAGTCGAAGAACTTCAGTACTTCAGCACCCTGCTCCGGCTTCTTCTGATCTTTGTGAACCAGAATGAAGGTGGTAGAGGTGATTGGCCACACGTCGTCGCCTTTCTGGTTGGTCAGGTCCTGCGCGAAGGATTTGCTCCAGTCAGCGCCTTTGGCGGCGTTGGCAAAGCTCTCTTCGGTCGGGCTGACAGATTTGCCATCGGCGGAAACCAGTTTGGTGTAAGCCAGGTTGTTCTGCTTCGCGTAAGCATATTCAACATAACCGATTGAGCCCGGCAGACGCTGTACGAACGCGGCGATGCCGTCGTTGCCTTTACCGCCCAGGCCAGTCGGCCAGTTAACGGTTGAGCCTGCGCCGATTTTGGATTTCCACTCTTCGTTCACTTTCGCCAGGTAGCTGGTGAACACGAAGGAAGTACCCGACCCGTCAGCACGACGTACAACGGCGATGTTCTGAGAAGGCAGTTTTTTGCCCGGGTTCAGCTTGGCAATGGCTTCATCGTCCCACTTCTTGATTTTGCCCAGATAGATGTCACCCAGGGTTTTCCCGTCGAGCACCAGTTCACCGGATTTGAAGCCCGGCAGGTTAACTGCCAGCACGACGCCGCCGATCACAGTCGGGAACTGGAACAGGCCTTCCTGTGCCAGTTTGTCGTCAGACAGAGGTGCATCTGAAGCACCGAAATCCACGGTGTTAGCAGTTATTTGCTTCACACCACCGGAGGAGCCGATACCCTGATAGTTGACCTTGTTACCGGTCTCTTTCTGGTAGGTATCCGCCCATTTGGCATACACCGGCGCAGGGAAGGTTGCACCAGCGCCCGTCAGGCTTGCTGCTGCAAAGGCAGAGAAAGCGCTCATTGATAAGGTCGCGGCGACAACAGTTGCGACAGTGGTACGCATAACTTTCATAATGTCTCCTGCAGGATTTCGTAAATCGTTGTTTAAGTGGCTACGTTGAGCAAAATAGGACAAACAGGTGACAGTTAAATGTACGAATTATGACAGTTTTATGACATGGAAAATTTGCGTTAAATAATCTCTTTTTTCCATTTATTTTTCATGATGTTATGAATAATTGTGACATTTACTTGTCAGTGAAATTTTCTTTTTGTGACACTGCAAACGTTAGCTGAATATGACAGATTGTCATCTTAATAATGGTGAAAAAATCGACTTTAGTTTCTGCCGTTTCGACCGATGTTGTTAATAAGCCCGCAACATTTAATGGATAAAAACAGTGCTGAACAACCTTCGAGTCGTGACCGGAATCATTATCGTATTAACCCTTTTTTGCGTTTTACAGCTGGTCAGTGGGGGACTGTTCTACTCCGCCGTGGACGGCGATCGGCGCAACTTTCAAAAATCTGACATCCTGAATTCACAGCTGGAAAATCTGGGCGACAGCGTCAATACCCTGATTAAAACGCGTGTGACCATCAACCGCGTCGCCATTCGCTTTCTGAAAAACCAACGCGATCCGGATTCCCTGCGGGCCATTAATGAACTGCTGGGCACCGCCGGAAAATCGCTGGCCGAGGCCGAGACCTATTTCAGCCAGTATAAAAACCTGCCGCTGGTCGAAGGGCAGCAACAAGCGCTCGCCAGCGAAATGGAAAAAACCTACCGCCAAATGTCCGGGCTATTAAAATCCTCGATCGGTTTTTTACAGCAGGATAACTATGCCGCGTATGGCAATCTGGATGCACAGCAGGCACAGGATGCGATGGAAGCCAGCTACCTTCACTGGCGCGCCGAAAATACTACCCTGCTGCACGCGGCCACCGAAATGAACAAACAGGCGTTTACCCAGATGCAGTGGACGCTGGCAGGCATTTTTCTCGCGGTGCTGATTACCCTGGTTATCCTTTGGTTTGGCCTGCAAAATCTGCTGCTGAAGCCGCTGAAAGCGGTGGTGGAACATATTCGAATCATCGCCAGCGGCGACCTGACGCATCACAACCCGGCACGTGGATGCCTTGAAATCACCCATCTGGCGCAAAGCCTGGCGCATATGCAGCAGGAACTGGCGCAAACGGTGAACGCCGTGCGCAGCGGTTCCGATACCATTTACACCGGTGCCAGTGAGATTGCTTCGGGCAATAACGATCTCTCCGCGCGAACCGAAGAACAGGCGGCGTCGCTGGAGCAAACGGCCGCCAGCATGGAACAGCTGACGGCGACAGTGAAACAAAATACCGATAACGCCCGTCAGGCAGCGCAACTGGCCAGCACCGCATCGGACACCGCCGCGCTCGGCGGTCAGGCCGTGGGGAACGTGGTCGATACGATGCAGAAAATTGCGGAAAGCTCGCAGCAAATCGCGCACATCACCGGCGTCATTGACGGGATTGCTTTCCAGACCAATATCCTGGCACTTAATGCGGCGGTAGAAGCTGCGCGCGCCGGCGAACAGGGCCGTGGATTTGCCGTTGTGGCGGGGGAAGTTCGCACCCTGGCCAGCCGCAGTGCGCAGGCTGCCAAAGAGATTAAAGGCCTGATTGATACCTCAGTAAACCAGGTCAGTACCGGATCACATCAGGTCTCTGAAGCCGGAGAAACAATGAAGGAGATCGTACGCGCGGTTTCAAGGGTGAGCGATATCATGGGCGAAATCACTACCGCCTCGGAAGAACAGAGTCGCGGCATTGAACAGGTCAGTTTGGCGGTTTCACAGATGGACAGCGTGACACAGCAAAACGCCTCGCTGGTGGAACAGTCCGCTTCGGCATCGGCGTCACTGGAAGAACAGGCTGAGCAACTGCGCCTGGCCGTCGCCACTTTCCGCCTGTAAACCTTAGTCGAAAAGAAAAGCCCTGCGGATGCAGGGCTTCAGTGTATTACTCAACGTCTTACTCAACCGTTACGGATTTCGCCAGATTGCGCGGCTGGTCAACGTCGGTGCCTTTGATCAGCGCCACGTGATAGGCCAGCAATTGCAGCGGCACGGTGTAGAAGATAGGGGCAATCACCTCTTCCACATGCGGCATCTCGATGATGTGCATGTTATCGCTGCTGTTGAAACCGGCATCCCGATCGGCGAAGACATACAGCACGCCACCACGGGCACGCACTTCTTCGATGTTGGATTTCAGTTTTTCCAGCAGTTCATTGTTCGGGGCAACCACGATAACCGGCATATCGGCGTCGATCAGCGCCAGCGGGCCATGTTTGAGCTCGCCTGCGGCATACGCTTCCGCATGGATGTAGGAGATCTCTTTCAGCTTCAGCGCGCCTTCTAGCGCAATCGGATACTGATCGCCACGGCCCAGGAACAGCGCGTGATGCTTGTCGGAGAAATCTTCCGCCAGCGCTTCAATGCGTTTATCCTGCGACAGCATTTGCTCGATACGGCTCGGCAGCGCCTGCAGACCGTGCACGATGTCGTGCTCAATCGCCGCGTCCTGACCTTTCAGGTTAGCCAGTTTCGCCACCAGCATCAGCAGAACGGTCAGCTGCGTGGTGAACGCTTTGGTGGACGCCACGCCGATTTCGGTGCCTGCGTTGGTCATCAGCGCCAGGTCGGACTCACGTACCAGCGACGACCCCGCCACGTTACAGATGGCCAGCGAGCCGAGATATCCCAACTCTTTCGACAGACGCAGAGCCGCCAGAGTATCCGCCGTCTCACCCGACTGGGAGAGGGTGATCATCAGGCTATTGCGGCGCACCGCCGATTTGCGGTAGCGGAATTCAGACGCGATTTCGACATCACACGGAATGCCCGCCAGCGATTCAAACCAATAACGCGAGACCATCCCGGAGTTGTAGGACGTGCCGCAGGCCACAATCTGAATATGCTCGACGTTGGCCAGCATTTCATTGGCATTCGGTCCCAGCTCGCTGAGATCGACTTGCCCGTGGTTGATGCGCCCGGTCAGGGTATTTTTAATCGCGTTCGGTTGCTCGTAGATCTCTTTTTGCATGTAGTGGCGGTAGATGCCTTTATCACCCGCGTCGTACTGCAGATTCGATTCGATGTCCGGGCGTTTCACCTGCTCACCGGATTTGGCAAACACGGTCACGCTGCGACGGGTCACTTCCGCGATATCGCCTTCTTCAAGGAAGATGAAGCGACGGGTCACCGGCAGTAAAGCCAGCTGATCGGAGGCGATAAAGTTTTCGCCCATGCCCAGACCAATCACCAGCGGACTGCCTGAACGGGCGGCCAGCAGGGTGCTCGGGTCACGGGTATCCATGATAACGGTGCCGTAGGCACCACGCAGCTGCGGGATAGCCCACAGTACGGCTTCACGCAGCGTACCGCCCTGTTCCAGCTCCCAGTGAACGAGGTGAGCAATCACTTCGGTGTCGGTTTCTGAGACGAACACATACCCGCGAGACTGCAGCAATTCGCGCAGCGGCTCATGGTTTTCGATGATGCCGTTATGTACCACCACGATGTGGTCGGAAACATGAGGATGGGCGTTGCCTTCTGACGGCTCGCCGTGAGTCGCCCAGCGGGTGTGCGCGATACCGGTGCCGCCATGCAGCGGATGGTCTTCCGCCGCCTGAGCCAGCATTTGCACTTTACCGAGGCGACGCAGACGGGTCAGATGCCCTTCGCTGTCGACCACTGCCAGACCGGCAGAGTCGTAACCACGGTATTCCAGACGACGAAGCCCTTCGAGAAGGATTTCAGCAATATCACGCTGCGCGACTGCGCCAACAATTCCACACATAGTTAGATTTCCTGATATGGCACGATGCCATGCGTTGTCGCTGACCTGTATTTCCGGTTTTTTCCGGAGCCCCGAGCCTTGTAGAGAGTGGGGTTATTATTTTAGTTACTGCCGTTGGGCGGGGGATTATGTTATCCCCTCAACCCCTGTCTGCCTGATGACGGCTACGCCTTATCAGGCCTACAATTATTTCTTCTTCACCGGACGTTGCCAGCCTTGCTTATGTACCTGTGGCACGCGGCTTAACACTAACTCATTGTCACCCACGTTGCGGGTCACGGTGGTTCCAGCGGCGATCGTGGCACCGTTACCGATGCTAACCGGGGCCACCAGCTGGGAGTCGGAGCCGACAAACACATCGTCACCGATTACGGTTTTGAATTTATTCGCGCCGTCATAGTTACAGGTGATGGTCCCGGCGCCGATATTCACGTTGTCACCAATCTCCGCATCGCCGAGATAGCTCAGGTGACCGGCTTTCGAGCCTATACCCAAACGCGCTTTTTTCATTTCGACAAAGTTGCCGACGTGCGCGCCTTCCAGCAGTTCAGCCCCTGGACGCAAACGAGCGAACGGGCCGATAGTGCAGGCAGCATGCAGGTGTGCATCTTCAACGACGCTGTACGGACTGATTTCGCAGTCATCGCCAATCACACTGTTTTTAATCACGCAGCCAGTGCCAATTTTCACGCGGTGGCCGAGCGTCACGTTGCCTTCAAGGATAACGTTAGTATCAATTTCAACGTCGCGCCCGTGCGTCACATTGCCACGCAGGTCAAAACGCTGTGGGTCACGCAGCATTACACCCGCTAACAGCAGCTTTTCAGCCTGCTCACTTTGATACACGCGCTCAAGACGCGAGAGCTGCAGGCGGTTGTTAACGCCTTCGACTTCACTCAGCCGTGCCGGATGAACGGCGGCAATTTCACGCCCTTCCTGGTACGCCATGGCGATGATGTCGGTGATATAAAACTCGCCCTGTGCATTGCTGTTATCCAGCTTGCTGAGCCAGCGTTTGAGGTCTGCGCCACCGGCAATCAGGATCCCGGTATTGATCTCCTGAATTTCACGCTGCGCATCGGTGGCATCTTTGTGCTCAACAATCCCGGTCACCAGCCCATTCTCACGGGTGATACGGCCATAGCCGGTCGGATCGTCAAGCTTCACGGTCAGAAGGCCAATTCCACCCTGCGGTTTCGCGGCACGCAGGCGCTGAAGCGTCTCAATCGAAATCAACGGCACGTCGCCGTACAGCATCATGATGTCTTCATCATCGGCAAAGAACGGCGCAGCCTGCTGCATCGCATGTCCGGTGCCGAGCTGCTCAGCCTGGAGTACCCAATTAAGGTTGCCTTCGCTGAGGGTTTGCTTCAGGAGTTCGCCGCCATGTCCGTAGACCAGATGAATCTGAGACGCACCTAATTCATCAGCAGCATCAATAACATGCTGAACCATCGGTTTGCCCGCTAGCGTGTGCAACACTTTTGGGAGACTGGAATACATGCGAGTACCTTTGCCAGCGGCAAGGATTACTACGCTCATCGCACTGTTTGACATACGCATCCTGACAGGTGTTTGAGTGAGAAGTTAAAACCTTTCGCATTGAAATATCTACATATTTTTCGTCATGAAATGGAATGCAGAGAAAACGTTCAACGTGAAAGTCTAAACGGGTTTTATGGCACTATTTTCAGCTATCGTAGCGTGCTTTGTCTCGAAAAAAAGCCCCATAATCTGAAGATTAGCCGCTATGTTGCTGCTTTGGCTGTTCTTTTGAAGCCTGAATCAAGAATACGTCGGGAGGCTGAAAAACAAAAAGGCCGCCATCAGGCGACCTATTTATATTCTTTTTGTACAACAATACAGAGGCTTAGAGGCTCAGGTTGCTGAACATTGCGATGATTTTATGAAAGCGTTTCATTTTGATTCCTGCATAGCACATTGAAATGTGATCTAACTCACAAAACAAAGTCTACGCCGGGTTTTTAACCCGTGCAACAATTTTGTGACACATATCACACTTAAGGGTTACATCAGGAATTTTACCCAACAAAAAAGCCAGCCTGGAAACCAGACTGGCTTTTGTACTTTCAAGCCGGTGTTACATCGCTTTTTTGGTCAACTCGATAACGCGCAGTTTGGCGATCGCTTTGGCCAGTTCCGCAGACGCCTGAGCGTAATCCACATCGCCGTGAGAGCTGTTAATGTGCTCTTCCGCTTTGCGTTTCGCTTCCAGGGCTCGCGCTTCGTCGAGATCCTTGCCGCGGATGGCAGTATCAGCCAGTACGGTTACGTTACCTGGCTGAACTTCCAACACACCGCCGGACAAGTAGATGAACTCTTCATGTCCGTGCTGCTTCACGATGCGAATCATACCAGGCTTAATGGCGGTGAGCAGCGGGGCGTGACCCGGGAAAATACCCAGTTCACCTTCGCTACCCGTTACCTGGATCTTTTCGACCAGACCGGAGAACATTTGGCTCTCCGCGCTGACGACGTCCAGGTGATAAGTCATTGCCATGTCACCCTCCGATTAAGGCGTTAAAGTTTTTTAGCTTTCTCAACGGCTTCGTCGATAGTGCCAACCATGTAGAACGCCTGCTCTGGCAGATGGTCGTATTCGCCGTCCATGATGCCTTTAAAGCCACGGATGGTATCTTTCAGCGAAACGAACTTGCCCGGAGAACCGGTAAAGACTTCTGCAACGAAGAATGGCTGGGACAGGAAGCGCTGAATCTTACGCGCACGTGCTACCACCAGTTTGTCTTCTTCGGACAGTTCGTCCATACCCAGGATCGCGATGATGTCTTTCAGTTCCTGGTAACGCTGCAGGATGGACTGAACGCCACGCGCGGTGTCGTAGTGCTCCTGACCAACAACCAGCGGATCCAGCTGACGGCTGGTGGAATCCAGCGGGTCAACGGCCGGGTAGATACCCAGAGACGCGATCTGACGGCTCAGTACCACGGTTGCATCTAAGTGAGCAAAGGTGGTGGCTGGTGATGGGTCAGTCAAGTCATCCGCAGGTACGTATACCGCCTGAACAGAAGTGATGGAACCGGTCTTGGTGGAGGTAATACGCTCCTGAAGAACACCCATCTCTTCAGCCAGAGTTGGCTGATAACCTACCGCAGAAGGCATACGACCCAGCAGCGCTGATACTTCAGTACCGGCCAGGGTATAACGGTAGATGTTATCGACGAACAGCAGTACGTCACGGCCTTCGTCACGGAATTTCTCAGCCATGGTCAGGCCGGTCAGTGCAACGCGCAGACGGTTTCCCGGTGGCTCGTTCATCTGGCCGTACACCAGGGATACTTTATCCAGTACGTTGGAGTCGGTCATTTCGTGGTAGAAGTCGTTACCCTCACGAGTACGCTCACCCACGCCCGCAAATACGGAGTAACCGGAGTGTTCGATAGCGATGTTACGGATAAGCTCCATCATGTTGACGGTTTTACCCACACCCGCACCACCGAACAGACCCACTTTACCGCCTTTCGCGAACGGACAAATCAGGTCCATTACTTTGATGCCGGTTTCCAGCAGTTCCTGAGAGCTGGACAGCTCTTCATAGGAAGGTGCTGCACGGTGAATCGCCCAACGGTCTTCTTCGCCAATATCGCCTTTCATATCGATTGGCTGGCCCAGTACGTTCATGATACGACCGAGCGTTGCTTTACCTACCGGGACTTCGATTGGGTGCTCGAGGTCTTTAACTTCCAGACCACGACGCAGACCGTCGGAAGAACCCATTGCGATGGTACGCACGATACCACCACCGAGCTGTTGCTGAACTTCCAGCACCAGGCTCTCGTTACCATTCTGAACCTCAAGAGCATCGTACACGCGCGGTACGGCATCCTGAGGGAATTCGACGTCAACCACGGCGCCGATTACCTGGACAATTTTTCCAGTAGCCATCTTGAATCCTCTACGAATTAACCTGGTTATACCGCGGATGCACCACCGACGATTTCGGTGAGTTCCTGAGTAATGCTGGCCTGACGAGCTTTGTTGTATACCAACTGCAGCTCTTTAATCAGGCTGCCGCCATTGTCGGTCGCGGCTTTCATCGCCACCATACGTGCGGCCTGCTCGCTGGCCAGGTTTTCTACCACGCCCTGATAAACCTGAGATTCGACATAACGACGCAGCAGGGTGTCCAGCAGCGCTTTCGGATCAGGTTCGTACAGGTAATCCCAGGATTTACGCTTCAGATCCTCATCTTCTGATGCCGGCAGCGGCAGCAGCTGAGTAATGGTCGGAACCTGAGACATGGTGTTAATAAATTTGTTGCTGACAACGTACAGCTTGTCCAGACGGCCTTCATCGTAGGCCTGCAACATCACTTTTACCGGGCCGATCAGTTCGGACAGGGAAGGGTTATCACCCATGCCTGTTACCTGAGCAACCACGTTACCGCCAACGGAACTAAAGAAGGACACGCCCTTAGAGCCGATCATCGCGAGTTCGCTCTGAACGCCTTTATCGGACCACGCCTTCATATCTGCCAGCACTTTTTTGAACAGGTTAATGTTCAAACCGCCGCACAGACCACGGTCAGTGGACACCACCAGGTAGCCCACGCGTTTAACGTCGCGTTCTTCCAGGTAAGGGTGCTTATATTCCAGATTACCGGTGGCAAGGTGACCAATCACTTTGCGCATGGTATCAGCATAAGGACGGCTGGCTGCCATGCGTTCCTGCGATTTACGCATTTTGGACGCGGCGACCATTTCCATCGCTTTAGTGATCTTCTGCGTGTTCTGGACGCTTGCGATCTTACTACGTATCTCTTTTGCGCCGGCCATGAGCTTCTCCTCAATGCCTCGCGGCCTGCCCTAAGACAGGCCGCCAGACGTTACCAGGACTGGGTTGCTTTGAAGGAATCGAGGATGCCTTTCAGCTTGCCTTCGATTTCGTCGTTATAGCCACCGGTCTGGTTGATTTCTTGCATCAGCGGAGCGTGGTCACGGTCGACGTAAGCCAGCAGAGCGGCTTCGAAGCTACCGATTTTCGCCAGTTCCACATCTTCGAGGTAACCGCGTTCAGCCGCGAACAGAACCAGACCCTGCTGTGCAACAGACATTGGGGCATATTGTTTCTGTTTCAGCAGCTCGGTCACTTTCTGACCGTGGCTCAGCTGTTTACGGGTTGCTTCATCCAAGTCGGATGCGAACTGAGAGAACGCAGCCAGTTCACGATACTGTGCCAGTGCGGTACGAATACCACCGGACAGTTTCTTGATGATCTTGGTCTGAGCAGCACCACCAACACGGGATACGGAGATACCCGGGTTAACTGCCGGACGAATACCGGAGTTAAACAGGTTGGTTTCCAGGAAGATCTGACCATCGGTAATGGAAATTACGTTAGTCGGAACGAACGCGGAAACGTCGCCAGCCTGCGTTTCGATAATCGGCAGCGCAGTCAGGGAACCGGTTTTACCTTTCACTTCACCGTTGGTGAATTTCTCAACGTATTCCGCGTTTACGCGGGATGCGCGCTCCAGCAGACGGGAGTGGAGGTAGAACACGTCGCCCGGGAATGCTTCACGTCCTGGTGGACGACGGAGCAGCAGGGAAACCTGACGGTAAGCAACAGCCTGTTTGGACAGGTCATCGTAAACGATCAGCGCATCTTCACCGCGGTCGCGGAAGTATTCGCCCATTGCGCAACCGGCATATGGCGCCAGGTATTGCAGTGCAGCAGATTCAGACGCGGTCGCAACCACAACGATGGTGTTGGCCAGAGCGTTATGCTCTTCCAGTTTACGCACCACGTTAGAAATGGTGGACGCTTTCTGGCCGATAGCCACGTACACACATTTGATGCCGGAATCACGCTGGTTGATGATCGCATCGATTGCCATCGCGGTTTTACCGGTCTGACGGTCACCGATGATCAGCTCACGCTGACCACGGCCGATTGGAATCATCGCATCGACGGATTTATAACCGGTCTGAACAGGCTGATCGACGGACTGACGTTCGATTACGCCCGGTGCGATAACTTCGATTGGCGAGAAGCCATCGTTATCAACCGGACCTTTACCGTCAATAGGTGCACCCAGGGTGTTCACCACGCGGCCTAACATGCCACGGCCAACCGGAACTTCGAGAATACGGCCAGTACACTTAACCTTCATGCCTTCGGCCAGGTCAGCGTATGGACCCATCACAACTGCACCTACGGAGTCGCGCTCCAGGTTCAGTGCGATAGCGTAACGGTTACCCGGAAGGGAAATCATCTCACCCTGCATACAATCGGCCAGGCCGTGGATGCGGATAACACCGTCACTTACGGAAACAATAGTACCTTCGTTGTGAGCCTCGCTCACAACATTGAACTGAGCAATGCGCTGCTTGATCAGTTCGCTGATTTCGGTGGAATTCAGTTGCATGCTCCAGTCCCCTTAAGACTGCAAGACGTCTGCAAGGCGTTCAAGACGGCCGCGTACGCTACCATCAATGACTGTATCACCCGTGCGGATGATAACGCCTGCCATTACAGACTTATCGATTTTGCAATTCAGCTTAACTTTGCGTGACAGACGTTTTTCCATCGCGGCAGTGATTTTCGCGAGCTGTTCGTCACTCAGTGCGGATGCAGAAGTCACTTCGACTTCAGCGGTCGCTTCACTCAGCGCGCGTAAATGCGCGAACTGCTCAAGAACATCAGGGAGCGCTTTCAAACGACCATTTTCAGCCATCACCCGAACCAGGTTCTGACCGTTGGCGTCCAGCTGCTCACCGCAGATTGCGATGAACGCATCTGCGAGCGTTTCCGGCGCCAGGGCGCCAGAAAGTAACTCTGCCATTTGGTCGTTTTTGGTGACCTCGGCGGCGAACGCCAGCATATCTTGCCAGCTGTCTACGCTCTGGTTTTCGACCGCAAAGTCAAAAGCTGCTTTGGCGTAGGGGCGAGCTACCGTTACAAATTCAGACATCAGCCCCTCCCTCCTTACAGTTCAGCGACAAGTTTATCCACGATGTCGCTGTTAGCAGCTTCATCCACGGAACGTTCGATGATCTTCTCGGCACCAGCAACAGCCAGAATCGCGACCTGCTTGCGAAGTTCTTCGCGAGCACGTTTACGCTCGGCGTCGATCTCAGCCTGCGCCTGGGCAACGATTTTGCTACGTTCCTGTTCTGCTTCAGCTTTCGCTTCATCCATGATCTGAGAACGACGCTTGTTAGCTTGTTCAATGATCACCTGGGCTTCCGCTTTCGCTTTTTTCAGCTGGTCGGTCGCGTTGGCCTGTGCAAGGTCCAAATCTTTCTTAGCGCGTTCTGCAGAAGACAGTCCGTCAGAAATTTCTTTCTGACGTTTTTCGATGGCTGCCATTAATGGCGGCCATACGTACTTCATGCAGAACCAGACAAAGAGAACAAACGCGATGGCCTGGCCGAGGATTGTTGCGTTCATGTTCACAGCACAATACCTCTTAAAATTTGATGACTACTTACTACGCGACAGCAAACATCACGTACAGACCCAGACCTACAGCGATCATTGGGATAGCATCCACCAGACCCATAACGATAAAGAACTGAGTACGCAGCAGAGGAATCAGATCCGGTTGACGCGCTGCGCCTTCCAGGAATTTGCCCCCGAGGATGCCGATACCGATCGCAGCACCGATTGCCGCCAGACCCATCATCACAGCGGCAGCCATGTACAGCAGATCCATATTCAGGTTTTCCATGACAGTCTCCAGTTTGTTTCAGTTAAAACGTAGTAGTGTTGGTAAAGAATCAGTGCTCTTCAGACGCCATCGACAGATAGACGATCGTCAGAACCATGAAGATAAAGGCTTGCAGCGTAATAATCAGGATGTGGAAAATGGCCCAAGGCACATTCAGAATCCACTGTGACCACCACGGCAGAAGACCCGCGATCAGAATGAAAATCAGCTCACCCGCATACATGTTGCCGAACAGTCGCAGACCGAGAGAAACCGGCTTAGACAGCAGGCTGACGCCTTCCAGGATCAGGTTGACCGGAATAAACGCCCAGTGATTGAACGGCTGCAGGGTAAGCTCTTTAACAAAGCCGCCAACGCCTTTCATTTTGATGCTGTAGAAAAGAATCAGGATAAACACGCCCAGCGCCATAGAGAGGGTGATATTCACGTCCGCAGACGGCACCACGCGCAGAGCAGGCAGACCAAAAATATGCTCGCCGATGAAAGGAAGCAGGTCGATTGGCAACAGGTCCATCAAGTTCATCAGGAAGACCCAGACAAACACGGTCAGCGCCAGTGGAGCAATCAGTTTGCTCTTACCATGGTACATGTCTTTGACACTGCCATGCACGAAGCCAATGACCATTTCGATGGCCGTCTGGAATTTCCCTGGAACTCCACTGGTTGCACGTTTTGCAACACCGCGGAATATGGCCAGGAACAACAGACCCAGCACCACCGAGAAGAACATGGAGTCAATGTTGAGCGTCCAGAAGGTGGCCGGGGGGTTATGCGGATCCACCAGCGAGAAAGTACGCAGATCAAGCTGAAGGTTATTCAGGTGATGACCTATGTATTCCTGCGGCGTCATATTTTCTGAAGCCATGATGCCTTTTACCCTTTGTTGTTGATTACAGCTGGTGCCAGAACTTGTACCACCAGCACCAAAACCCACGTCACTATCAGCGGCACAAATACCGCTTTAACAACCGCCAGCGCCACCGCAAGGAGGGCAAAGGTCAGCAACACCTTAAACACTTCGCCGAAGGCGAAAGACCAGGCCACTCGGCCTTTGGCAGGTGTATGCGCCTGATGACGCCAGGCAAAAATCATAAACAATGCATTTGGCACGACTACCGCCAAACCTCCACACACTGCGGAGATGCCCCAGAAGGGGTCTTTGAGGCAGAACAGCAATCCACTTGCTGTGACTGCCAGAAGCTGAATGAACAGAAGCTTACGAGCAACGTTTCTACTCAAGAGCGACACAGACATCACGTATTTACTCCTGCTCCCTTCGGGGTATGTCGCGTGTCGTATAAAACGTTCTTTGAGGCTCAGAGTCAAGCAGCAAAAAGCGGACAAATTATACGGTGACGCCCCGTGAATTCAAACAATAAGTAGCGAAAAGGTGAATAAATGTTTAAATAATTTTCAGCCTGCCTGTTTTTGGACTTTTCACCAAACTGTGAACAATCAGGCAAAACTGCAAACCACGCGAAAAACCGGGCATAAAAGCGTGCATCCGATCACAAAAAAAACATTCTTACGCGCATCGAAATGATGGTCATAAAAAATCCCGCGAATTCATCTTTCTGAATTCAATAACAAATTTTTGAGACTCTTTTTAAAACAGCCCCATACACCCTAAAAACCTTTCATTGACATTTTTAATAAAGATTTAACATCAAAAAGCTATTCATGAAGTCGATTTTTAGCAGGCTGATATTTTCGCTGTTGACTATCTCGCCGGTTAAGCAAATAACGAAATGTGAACAAAATGCAAAAAAGCAGTGACCGCCGCGTTAAATGTAACTAAACGTATCACTGCTTTCATCACCGCGTTTTAACACTTAACGGGGCGTTGAAAAGCCACTTTTTTTGATAAAGATTAAATTTTTGTTGGCTTAATTTTCACCAAATGACGCTCGCCTTCTAGCTGAGGAACGGTGAGCTTAACTATCTCTTCTACCGAAAATTGCGCCGGTAACTGCGCTATCTCATCTTCAGGCACCAGGCCCTTCAGCGCATAAAAACGCCCCTGCTCCGCTGGCAGATGATGACACCAGTTCACCATATCCGTCAGAGAGGCAAATGCGCGGCTGATAACGCCATCGAACGGCGGCTCAGCGGGGAATTCCTCCACACGGCTCTGCACCGGTGTCACGTTGTCCAGTTTCAGCTCATGCTGAACCTGACGCAGAAAACGCACGCGCTTTCCAAGGCTGTCCAACAGAGTGAACTGCGCCTGAGGCAGAACAATTGCCAATGGAATGCCTGGCAACCCTGGGCCAGTGCCGACGTCAATGAAGCGTGTTCCCTGCAAATGCGGTGCGACGATGATGCTGTCGAGGATGTGACGCACCAGCATCTCGTTCGGATCGCGCACCGAGGTCAGGTTGTACGCTTTATTCCATTTGTGGAGCAGTTCGACGTAAGCCACCAGCTGCTGTTGCTGGTGATCGGACAACGAAATGCCTGCTTCTGCGAGCAGACGAGAGAGTTTGTTGAGCACGGTGAATACCTGTTGAGCTGCGGTTGACGGGGTCATTCCCGTCCTGTGGATATTGTCAGCCCAGTAAGCATAGTGCCTCCAGGCTGACAATGTACAAATACTTAGGCGCTGCGGCGCAGCATGCCCTGTTTTTTCAGCCAAACCAGTAAAATTGAAATGGCTGCCGGGGTCACACCGGAGATACGCGTTGCCTGGCCGATGGATGACGGTTTGTGATCGTTAAGCTTGGCGATCACTTCGTTGGACAACCCCGAAACCTGACGATAATCGAGAGTGGCAGGCAAAAGGGTGTTCTCATTGCGTTGCTGCTTTTCAATTTCGTCCTGCTGACGGGCGATGTAGCCCTCGTATTTAACCTGAATTTCCACCTGTTCAGCGGCCTGAGCATCTTGCAGCCCTGGCGCAAACGGTGACAGCTGAACCAGCTGTTCGTAGGTGACTTCCGGACGACGCAGCAGATCTTCTCCGCTAGCTTCACGCGAAAGCGGAGCCGTCAGGTAAGCATTTACTTCGGCTGCCGATTCGGCAGATGGGTTCACCCAGGTAGTTTTCAGTCGCTGGCGCTCACGCTCGATACTTTCCAGTTTATCGTTGAAACGCGCCCAGCGCTCGTCGTCCACCAGACCCAGCTCGCGACCCTGTTCGGTCAGGCGCAGGTCGGCGTTATCTTCCCGCAGCATCAGACGATATTCCGCGCGCGAGGTGAACATGCGGTACGGTTCTTTGGTTCCGAGCGTACAGAGGTCGTCGACCAGTACGCCAAGGTAAGCCTGATCGCGGCGTGGCGCCCAGCCGTCTTTGTCCGCAGAGCAGCGCGCGGCGTTCAGACCGGCCAGCAGACCCTGAGCTGCGGCTTCTTCGTAGCCGGTGGTGCCGTTGATCTGCCCGGCAAAGAACAGACCCTGAATGTATTTGCTTTCCAGTGTCGGTTTCAGATCGCGAGGATCGAAGAAATCATACTCGATGGCATAGCCCGGACGGACGATCTTCGCGTTCTCCATCCCGTGCATGGAACGGACAATCTGCATCTGCACGTCAAACGGCAGGCTGGTGGAGATCCCATTCGGGTAAATTTCGTTAGAGGTCAGCCCTTCCGGCTCGAGGAAAATCTGATGCTGGTTGCGATCGGCAAAGCGCATTACTTTGTCTTCAATCGATGGGCAGTAGCGCGGGCCAATACCTTCGATAACGCCAGCGTACATCGGGCTGCGGTCGAGGTTATTGCGGATCACGTCATGGGTTTTTTCGTTGGTGTGCGTGATGTAGCACGGTACCTGACGTGGATGTTGACCTGCATTGCCCATGAACGAGAACACCGGCATTGGATTGTCGCCATGCTGCTGAGCCAGAACGGAGAAATCGATGGTGCGTGCGTCGATACGTGGTGGCGTCCCGGTTTTCAGACGGCTTACGCGCAAAGGCAGTTCACGCAGACGACGCGACAGCGGGATCGATGGTGGATCGCCTGCCCGGCCACCGCTGTAGTTATCCAGACCAATATGGATTTTGCCATCGAGAAAGGTGCCGACCGTCAGCACTACCGCTTTAGCACGGAACTTCAGACCCATCTGGGTCACCGCGCCGACCACACGATCATTTTCAACGATCAGGTCTTCAACCGCCTGCTGAAAAATCATCAGGTTCGGCTGATTCTCCAGAGCGGTGCGTACCGCCTGGCGATACAGCACACGGTCTGCCTGAGCACGAGTGGCGCGAACCGCCGGGCCTTTGCTGGCGTTTAGTATCCTAAACTGAATGCCCGCTTGGTCGATTGCCTTAGCCATCAGCCCGCCGAGTGCATCCACTTCTTTTACCAGGTGTCCTTTCCCAATGCCGCCAATAGCCGGGTTGCAGCTCATTTGCCCCAGCGTGTCGATATTGTGTGTCAACAGCAGGGTTTGCTGACCCATACGCGCTGCGGCCATCGCGGCCTCAGTGCCTGCATGACCCCCGCCAATGATGATGACGTCAAAAGGATCCTGATAAAACATGGTGGTCTGCCTCGCTTGAAAGCGGTTTGAAAAAGTGATTGAAGCCCGGGCCGTGGATTCTACTCAACTTTGGCTGTCGGAGAAAGCACCCGGGATCCTGGGTATTTAAAAGAAGATCTTTTTATTTAGAGATCTGTTTTATTGTGATCTCTTATTAGGATCGCCCTTTTCTGTGGATAAGGCGGATCCGGCTTTTGAGATCATATGCTTAAGAAGGATCACAGCCTGTGAATGATCGGTGATCCTGGTCCGTATAAGCTGGGATCAGAATGAAGGGTTATGCACAACTCAAAAACTAACCAAACCTTATGCTTTGGATAACTACCGGTTGATCAGTGCTTTTAACCAGAGTTATCCACATAAAAAACGCCGATCTTTACAAAACTTAGATCAGTTTTGTCCAGGATCCGAGCCAAATTTCTGCCGGATCTTCAGGAATGTCATGATCGAGGACATTTATCTTGAGCGTTTCGCCGATCTGTTGGGCTCCACAAGCCGTCAGTTCCGTGTCGATTTTGTCGATAGCGCCACAGAACGTGTCGTATTCACGGCTGCCCATTCCTATCGAACCAAAACGTACGGCGGAGAGGTCGGGTTTCTCTTCCTTTATTGCTTCATATAAAGGAACAAGATTATCCGGGATATCACCCGCGCCATGCGTTGAGCTGACTAACAGCCAGATCCCACTGAGCTTCAGATCTTCAAGCAGGGGGCCATGCAGCGTTTCAGTGGAAAAACCCGCGTCTTCCAGCTTCTCAGCCAGATGTTCAGCAACGTATTCGGCGCCGCCAAGCGTGCTGCCACTGATAAGTGTAATGTCTGCCATGAAGTCCACCCCTTATTCCTGAGTGGCACATTGTACGCTGTGTGTGAGCTGGGATCTACCTGTGGAAAGATGTGGGATTAAAAAGCCCGATCACGGGCGAATGGTACGCATGATCGGGTTCTGCAGGGAGATCAGAGTCTCGGTGGACTGAATTTCATCGATTGTTTGGATCTTGTTGATAAGTACCTGTTGAAGGGCATCGATCGAGCGACACATTACCTTTATAAAGATGCTGTAGTGCCCGGTGGTGTAATACGCTTCGGTCACTTCATCGAGGCTTTCCAGCCTGGCCAGCGCAGAGGGGTAGTCCTTGGCGCTTTTCAATATGATGCCGATAAAGCAGCACACGTCATAACCCAGTTGTTTCGGGTTAACGTCAATGCGAGCGCCTGTGATGATGCCTGCCTGCTTCATCTTCTCTACGCGCACATGAATCGTGCCGGGGCTGACGCCAAACTGTTTGGCCAGTTCGGCATAGGCGGTGCGCGCATTGGCCATTAATGCCTCAAGGATGCCGCGGTCGAGATTGTCGATCTGATAATTTTCCATAGGTTTTTCTTATGAAGTTTGATGATTCACTCTATTTTAGCGATTTATTTTGACGAATCAAAACCATCATGGGCTTTTTGCTTGGTGATTATTGAATTACACCCGCTTTCTGTTGCTTAATCAAAGGCAACAGGACGCAGGAGTCATAAAAATGAAAACCGCTTACATCGCAAAACAACGCCAGATCAGTTTCGTTAAGTCCCATTTTTCTCGTGAGCTCGAAGACAGACTTGGACTCGTTGAAGTTCAGGCGCCGATCTTAAGCCGTGTAGGCGATGGCACGCAGGACAACCTGTCTGGTTGCGAAAAAGCGGTACAGGTAAAAGTGAAAAACTTGCCTGACGCCCAGTTCGAGGTGGTGCATTCCCTCGCGAAGTGGAAACGTCAGACGCTCGGACAACACGACTTCAGCGCGGGCGAAGGGCTGTACACGCACATGAAAGCCCTTCGCCCCGATGAAGACCGACTCTCGGCTATTCACTCCGTTTACGTTGACCAGTGGGACTGGGAACGAGTGATGGGAGACGGCGAACGTCACACCGGGACGCTGAAAGCAACGGTTGAGGCGATTTATGCCGGGATCAAAGCGACCGAGTCAGCTGTCAGCAAAGAGTTTGGTCTGGCACCGTTCCTGCCAGAGCAGATCCACTTTGTGCATAGCGAAGAGTTACTGACCCGTTATCCGGGTCTGGATGCCAAAGGCCGCGAGCGCGCCATAGCTAAAGATCTGGGTGCGGTATTCCTGATGGGGATCGGCGGTAAGCTGTCCGATGGTAAACGCCATGACGTGCGTGCCCCGGATTATGATGACTGGAGCACCCAAGGGGAAAGCGGGCTATCAGGTCTCAACGGAGATATCCTGGTGTGGAACCCGGTGCTGGAAGACGCATTTGAGCTCTCCTCGATGGGGATTCGCGTGGATGCTGAGGCGCTGAAACGTCAGTTAGCACTCACTGGGGATGAGGATCGTCTGCAGCTGGAGTGGCACCAGGGGCTGCTCAGAGGTGAAATGCCGCAGACGGTGGGCGGCGGTATCGGACAGTCACGCCTGACCATGTTACTGCTGCAGCTGCCGCATATCGGTCAGGTTCAGTGCGGCGTATGGCCCCAGCAGATCCGCGAAAGCGTCACCTCTCTGCTTTAATTAGCGTTTCCAGCGGCGCAGCAGCCTGCTGCGCAGCCCGGTATCAAAGCGCCAGATATGATCGAAGATGCGCATAATGCCGGGTTTACCGTGTTGGGACATCGCCACCGCATGAAAACGGTGCTGGTGTTTGCGCTGCAGCTCCCCGACTTTGGTCACCACATCATCCGGCAACCGCTGGGCGATGAAATCTGAAATCACCACCGCATCGGCGTCGGTCCATTCCGGGCCCTGCATCCGTTCGATTATGGCGCGAAAACAGCTGGCAATATCCGTCCCGCCGCGAAAACGCTGACTTAAAAAGCGGATTGCCTGTTCCAGCCCCTGGGGACCGGTCAACTCGTAGCGCACTACTTCGCTGGAAAACAGCATAATGAAACAGCGGCGGTTGTCGGCCAGCGCGACGCGCATTAGCGCCAGACAGAATGCTTTCGCACACTGTTCGTTAAATCCGCCCATCGAGCCAGAGGTATCCACGCAGACGATAAACGGCCCGCGCGGCTGTTCATCTACGTCCTGATGCACCACCGGGCGCTCGCTCAGTTTTTCATGCCAGGCGTCACCATGCAGGCGGTAAGTGAGTAATTGCTTCTCCACCAGTCGGCGATAAAACTCATATTCCAGTTCGGTAATGCCAAGTGTCGCCAGTTCCGGCGGCAGCAGACGCAGAATGTCATCGCTTTGCTGTAGGCCATCAACCTGTTCCGGCACCGTGGACGGTTCACGCACCATTGTGCGGAAGGTTTCCATTGGCGAATCTTTTTTCGGCACTGATTTCGCCTCGCGTGAACGCCCGAGCTGCTCGGCAAGGCGCATCAGCTCCGGCTGCTCGCTGAGAAAATCGCCGTACCGAACGATGAGCTGCCAGTCGCCGCGCTTTAGCTGGCCCTCGCTCATATCCCACAATCGTCCGGCTGAGGTATCGTTTTCCACCAGCACCGGCTCCAGCTGTCCGCTAAGGGTCATGCGCTCCTGCACTTCGCTGAGGAGCTGTTCGCGCTCGTCTTCCAGCAGCTGTTGATTGAGCGTGGTGGCCTGAACCACCAGGCTCAACCGCCAGCGTTGTAAAAACAGGGTATGTAATGCGGCGGTAAAGGTGGCGTTGTTGTCCACCAGCTGCTGCGCCTGCGCGGCAAACGGGGAATGCAGTTTCTGTAGCAGGGTCAGGAGTTGCGGAAGCTGGACGATAAATTGTGACGTCGACAGGACCTGGCTTTGCTGATAGGCCATCACTTCATCGCTGAGATCCTGCGGTACCGGCATCTCTTTCAGTCGGCCTTTCAGCGCTTCGCGCCAGCGCGGAATGTCTTCGGCGACAGCGGTTTTCAGGCGAGGGAATTTCTCGAAGAACAATGCCAGCTGCGGGGAAGCCAGCAGGGCGAGGATCATCTCTTCAATCATCCCTTCCTCGCTGACCGCGAGCATGACATTGAGCGTGTCGAGGCTGAGCATTATTGCCGCGCCTGTTTAATCTGCGCGCCAACATCCTGTAGGCTGGCCTCAATGCGGCCCAACCAGTCACCGGGAATGAACAAGCATTTCTGCTGCTCGCTAAAGCGGTTGTGCTGCTGATGCCACTCGTCGTCCAGGGCATCCAGTTGCTGTTTGATTTCGCCCGGCATGTTTTCCGGCGTTGAGCTGCCCGGCAGCGCTAAACGAGAGCCTTGCAGACTCACATCGCGAACCACCAGATGCAGGCTGGTGTCGACTTCCATATTCAGCACCTGCGCAAAACCAATACCGTTGAGTTTGCCGCGGATCTCGCCACCTTTCTCCAGCCAGTGCGCCAGTGCCGGGCGTTCGAGCGTGACGTGAACCACGCTCATGTCATGCAGCTTCAGCGGTTGCTGCAACAGCAGGGTTAGCGTCGGCTCCTGCACATCATCCGGCAGTTCGTAATGCGGCTTCCGGCTGAACATCCCGCCCAGACGTGTCACTTTCAGCGCCGTTTTGTCACTTTGCTGCTGCTGAAGCTGGAGTCGGCGCTGAATAATCGTCCCGAGTTTTGTAAGCATTGCCTGCTGCTGCCAGGCGTGCCCGGTCATCAAAACGTCCAGCTGCTGCTGCATCAGATTGCGGCTTTCCGCATCGTGCCACAGGCAGTCTTTCAGGAGGATAAGATCGATAGGAGCGATGGTATCGCGGCCGCTGAAAAAGGCGCTGGCCTGTAATAACCGGATCGCTTTTTTCCAGCGGCGATCGGACACATATGGCGCGCTGGGGAGCGTATCGAGCTGCTGACGTAGCTGATACACCAGCTCGAAAACAGCATCCGGCAGCTTCACCTTACCGATATCCACCTGCCACTGGGCAAACTCTTCATCGGTGACCTGTAAATTTTCCGGCACCGGGTTGGTGCTTTCATCCTGCTGATTGATAAGCAAAGAGCGGAAGTTACTTTTGTCCTGTACTTTGTCGAGCCACAGGCGGATAAGCATTCGGTCGTACAGCGCTTCAAGGCTGCTGTCTGCTTCCGGCAGTTCGTTCGAAGCGGCCACCAGCAGGCGCATCGGGATTTTTTCTTCGTGCGCACCGTTGCGGAAGCTACGTTCGTTGATAGCCGTCAGCAGGGTGTTGAGGATTGCCGGGCCCGCTTTCCAGATCTCATCAAGAAACACGATTTCTGCTTCGGGCAGGTAGCCGGTGGTTAAACGCTCATAGCGGCCTTCATCTTTTAACGCCTGAATCGACAGCGGGCCAAACACCTCTTCCGGGGTGGAGAAACGGGTCATCAGGTATTCAAAGGCGCGGGCGTGCTGGAAGGCGAATTTGAGGCGGCGGGCGATAAGGCTTTTGGCTATTCCAGGTGGCCCGAGCAGAAACACGCTTTCGCCACTCAGCGCGGCCAGAAGGCACAGACGGATGGCATGACTGCGCTCAAAAAGGCCCTTTTCAAGGGCCTCGCTGAGTCGGGAAATTCTTTCTGCTAATAAGTGTGATTGCGCCATAATAGAGTGGTGTCCTTCCGCTATTTATCCAGCTATCAAGCGATTATAGCCGTTTGCTGGGGATGGGTAATAGTGCGAGTAAGCGCCGACAATTTTTGAGCAAGGTTAACGTGTTGTCATTTGGGAGTACGATTTTTCGATTAATCGTGCATACTGTGCGCCTTTTGTGAGCCACGGATTCAGGTACACATTTGTCTTATTAAACGAAAGACGAGTCTATGAGCACTGATAATAAGCAATCATTGCCGGCAATCACCCTTGCGGCAATCGGCGTGGTATACGGTGACATTGGTACCAGCCCCCTGTATACGTTGAGAGAGTGTCTCTCGGGCCAGTTTGGATTTGGCGTGGAACGGGATGCCGTTTTCGGCTTTTTATCCCTGATCTTCTGGCTGCTGATATTGACCGTTTCCCTGAAGTACATCACCTTCGTGATGCGTGCGGATAATGCTGGAGAGGGTGGGATCCTGACGCTGATGTCACTTGCGGGGCGTAACACGTCGGCGAGAATGACCTCGGTACTGGTTATTCTCGGGTTGATTGGCGGCAGCTTCTTCTATGGTGAGGTGGTCATTACCCCCGCCATCTCGGTGATGTCGGCCATTGAAGGGCTTGAAATCATCGCTCCTCAGCTTGACAGCTGGATAGTGCCTATCTCTATCGGGGTTCTTACCCTGCTGTTTATGATTCAGAAACACGGTACCGCGCTGGTGGGGAAACTGTTCGCCCCTATTATGTTTATTTGGTTCCTGTTACTGGCCGTTCTTGGCGCGCGCAGCATCATCGATAACCCGGAAGTGCTTCATGCGCTGAACCCATACTGGGCGGTGCATTTCTTCCTTGAATACAAAACCGTCTCGTTCGTGGCGCTCGGCGCGGTGGTGCTGTCCATCACCGGGGTGGAAGCGCTGTATGCCGATATGGGGCATTTCGGCAAACTGCCGATTCGTATTGCCTGGTTTACAGTGGTATTGCCTTCGCTGGTTCTGAACTATTTCGGCCAGGGGGCGCTGCTGCTCAAGCATCCTGAAGCCATCAAAAACCCGTTCTTCCTGCTGGCACCTGAATGGGCGCTGATCCCCATGCTGATTATCGCCACGTTGGCCACCGTTATCGCTTCTCAGGCGGTTATCTCGGGCGTCTTCTCTCTGACGCGTCAGGCGGTGCGCTTGGGTTATCTGTCGCCGATGCGCATCATCCACACCTCCGAAATGGAATCCGGCCAGATTTACATCCCGTTCATTAACTGGCTGCTGTATGTGTCTGTGGTGTTGGTGATTGTCAGCTTCCAGCACTCGAGCAATCTGGCGGCGGCATACGGTATCGCGGTTACCGGGACCATGGTTCTGACCACGATCCTGGCGACGACTGTGGCGCGCAATAACTGGCACTGGAACAAATACTTTGTGTTCCTGATTCTGGTCGCGTTCCTGTGCATTGATGTGCCGCTGTTCTCAGCGAACCTCGATAAGTTGCTTTCCGGCGGTTGGCTGCCGCTGACGCTGGGCCTGGTGATGTTCATGATTATGACCACCTGGAAAAGCGAGCGTTTCCGCCTGCTGCGTCGTATGCACGAGCACGGTAATTCTCTCGAAGCGATGATTGCGTCCCTGGAGAAATCGCCGCCGGTTCGCGTACCGGGCACCGCGGTATATATGTCCCGCGCCCTGAACGTGATCCCATTTGCGATGTTGCACAACCTCAAGCACAACAAAGTGCTGCATGAGCGAGTGATCCTGCTGACGCTGAGAACCGAAGATGCGCCTTACGTCCATAACGTGCGCCGGGTGCAGATTGAGCAGCTGTCACCGTCGTTCTGGCGCGTGGTGGCGAGTTACGGCTGGCGTGAAACACCGAACGTGGAAGAAGTCTTCCACCGCTGTGGCCTTGAAGGCCTGAGCTGCCGGATGATGGAAACCTCGTTCTTTATGTCTCATGAGTCGTTGATTATTGGAAACGACAGACCGTGGTATTTGCGTCTGCGCGGTAAGCTGTACCTGCTGCTGCAACGCAACGCCCTGCGTGCGCCTGACCAGTTTGAGATCCCGCCGAACCGGGTTATCGAACTCGGAACCCAGGTCGAGATTTAAGTTTTCCCTAAAATGCCCGGTCTTCGCTGCCGGGCATTTCTTGTTTACCTCCCGCTAAATTTCACTTAGCGAAACGTTTCGATGCCGATCACACTTCTGCAACCTGATGGTGGTTTTCTGTACGCCGTTAAGATTAAACTCATTACCAGCGAAACGTTTCGCTAGTGGAGCAGAACGATGAAGAAAGGTACGGTACTTAACGCTGATATTTCCTCGGTCATTTCCCGTCTTGGGCATACCGATACGCTGGTGGTGTGTGACGCAGGCTTACCTGTCCCGCACAGTACGCAACGCATTGATATGGCTTTAACCCAGGGCGTGCCTACATTTATGCAGGTGCTGGACGTAGTCACCACGGAAATGCAGGTTGAGACGGCAATTCTCGCCGCGGAAATTAAAACCCATAATCCGCAGCTCCACGAAACGTTGCTCCGCCATCTGGAGCAACTGCAGCAGCACCAGGGAAACACCATTGAAATTCGTTACACCACACATGAGCAGTTCAAACAACAAACCGCAGACAGTCAGGCGGTGATTCGCAGCGGAGAGTGTTCCCCGTATGCGAATATCATTCTCTGTGCTGGCGTCACGTTCTGAGGCCGCCATGGACGCATTATTGCAACTCAAAGGGATCGATAAATCGTTCCCGGGCGTTAAAGCCCTTTCTGGCGCATCGCTGAATGTCTACGCCGGGCGCGTGATGGCGCTGGTGGGCGAAAACGGCGCCGGTAAATCGACGATGATGAAAGTGCTGACCGGGATCTACAGCAAAGATGCCGGGTCGCTGCAATGGCTCGGCCAGGAAACGACCTTTACCGGGCCGAAATCGTCACAGGAAGCCGGGATCGGCATCATTCATCAGGAACTGAACCTGATCCCGCAGCTGACCATCGCCGAGAACATCTTCTTAGGCCGCGAGTTCGTTAACCGCTTCGGCAAAATCGACTGGAAAACCATGTACGCCGAGGCAGATAAACTGCTGGCGAAACTCAACCTACGCTTCAAAAGCGACCGGTTGGTGGGTGAACTGTCAATTGGCGATCAGCAGATGGTGGAAATCGCCAAGGTGCTGAGCTTTGAGTCGAAGGTCATCATCATGGATGAACCGACGGACGCGCTAACCGACACCGAAACCGAATCACTCTTTCGCGTGATTCGCGAGCTCAAATCCCAGGGGCGCGGCATCGTCTACATTTCCCATCGCATGAAAGAGATCTTCGAGATTTGCGATGACGTAACCGTGTTCCGCGATGGGCAGTTTATCGCCGAACGTGAAGTGGCGACCCTAACCGAAGATACGCTGATTGAAATGATGGTTGGGCGTAAGCTTGAGGATCAATATCCGCATCTTGATAAAGCCACCGGTGACGTGCGTCTGAAGGTCGATAATCTGTGTGGCCCGGGTGTGGAAAACGTCAGCTTTATTCTGCGCAAAGGGGAAATCCTCGGTGTGGCGGGACTGATGGGCGCCGGGCGTACCGAACTGATGAAAGTGTTGTACGGCGCGCTGCCGCGAACCAGTGGCTACGTTACGCTTGATGGCCATGAAGTGGTGACCAAATCCCCGCAGGACGGCCTGGCGAACGGTATCGTTTATATTTCCGAAGACCGTAAACGTGACGGCCTGGTGCTGGGTATGTCGGTCAAAGAGAATATGTCCCTGACTGCGCTGCGCTATTTCAGCCGCACGGGCGGTGGGCTGAAGCATAAAGATGAGCAGCAGGCGGTGAGCGATTTTATCCGCCTGTTCAACGTCAAAACGCCGTCGATGGAACAGGCGATTGGCCTGCTCTCCGGCGGCAATCAGCAAAAAGTGGCTATCGCCCGCGGGCTGATGACGCGTCCAAAAGTACTGATCCTCGATGAACCCACCCGTGGCGTCGACGTCGGGGCGAAAAAAGAGATCTATCAGCTGATTAACCAGTTTAAAGCCGATGGCCTGAGCATCATTCTCGTCTCTTCGGAGATGCCGGAAGTGTTAGGCATGAGCGATCGCATCATGGTGATGCACGAAGGGCATCTCGGCGGTGAATTCACACGCGAGCAGGCCACCCAGGAAGTATTGATGGCTGCCGCTGTGGGCAAGCTTAATCGTGTGATTCAGGAGTAAGAAAGATGACTACCCAGGCTGTTGCTGGTCGCCGCTACTTCACCAAAGCGTGGCTGTTAGAGCAAAAATCGCTGATTGCCCTGCTGGTGCTGATCGCGGTCGTCTCGACCATGAGTCCGAACTTTTTTACCGTTAATAACCTGTTCAACATTCTGCAACAGACGTCGGTCAACGCCATCATGGCGGTGGGGATGACGTTGGTTATCCTGACGTCCGGTATCGACCTGTCGGTCGGTTCTTTGCTGGCGCTGACTGGTGCCGTGGCGGCCTCGATTGTTGGCATTGAAGTGAATGCGCTGGTGGCGGTTGCGGCGGCGCTGGCATTAGGGGCTGCGATTGGCGCGGTCACTGGGGTTATTGTCGCCAAAGGTCGGGTGCAGGCGTTTATCGCCACCCTGGTCATGATGCTGCTGCTGCGCGGGGTGACCATGGTGTATACCAATGGCAGCCCGGTGAATACCGGCTTTACTGATAACGCCGATGTGTTTGGCTGGTTCGGGATTGGTCGTCCGCTGGGCATTCCGACCCCGGTATGGATCATGGCGATTGTGTTTATCGCCGCGTGGTACATGCTGCATCACACCCGCCTGGGCCGCTATATCTATGCGCTGGGTGGCAACGAAGCGGCTACCCGCTTGTCCGGGATCAGCGTCAATAAGGTTAAAATTATCGTCTATTCGCTGTGCGGCCTGTTGGCTTCACTGGCGGGGATTATCGAAGTCGCGCGCCTCTCTTCCGCCCAGCCGACGGCCGGGACGGGCTATGAGCTGGACGCGATTGCGGCAGTGGTTCTGGGCGGCACTAGCCTTGCGGGCGGTAAAGGTCGCATTGTTGGGACGCTGATCGGCGCATTGATTCTCGGTTTCCTTAATAATGGTTTGAATTTGTTAGGTGTTTCCTCCTATTACCAGATGATCGTTAAAGCGGTGGTGATTTTGCTGGCGGTGCTGGTAGACAACAAAAAGCAGTAATAACTGACATAACAGGACATCTCAGATATGAACATGAAAAAACTGGCTACCCTGGTTTCTGCTGTGGCACTGAGCGCCACCGTAAGTGCTAATGCGATGGCGAAAGACACCATTGCGCTGGTTATCTCCACCCTGAACAACCCGTTCTTTGTTTCCCTGAAAGACGGTGCGCAGAAAGAGGCGGATAAACTGGGTTACAACCTGGTGGTGCTGGATTCTCAGAACAACCCGGCAAAAGAGCTGGCGAACGTGCAGGACCTGACGGTACGTGGCACCAAAATTCTGCTGATCAACCCAACCGATTCCGATGCCGTGGGTAATGCCGTGAAGATGGCAAACCAGGCCAAGATCCCGGTCATCACCCTCGACCGTCAGGCGTCTAAAGGTGAGGTGGTCAGCCATATCGCTTCTGATAACGTGCTGGGCGGCAAAATCGCGGGTGACTACATCGCGAAGAAAGCCGGTGAAGGCGCGAAAGTTATCGAACTGCAGGGCATTGCCGGGACATCCGCCGCCCGCGAACGTGGTGAAGGTTTCCAGCAGGCCGTTGCGGCACACAAATTTAACGTCCTCGCCAGCCAGCCAGCAGACTTCGACCGTACCAAAGGTCTGAACGTCATGCAGAACCTGCTGACAGCACATCCTGACGTGCAGGCGGTATTCGCGCAGAACGATGAAATGGCGCTGGGTGCATTGCGTGCGCTGCAGACGGCCGGTAAATCCGATGTGATGGTTGTCGGTTTTGATGGCACTCCGGATGGCGAAAAAGCAGTAAATGATGGCAAACTGGCTGCGACGATTGCACAGCTGCCAGAGCAAATCGGCGCCCAGGGCGTTGACGTTGCTGCTAAGGTGCTGAAAGGTGAGAAGGTTCAGGCCAAATATCCAGTTGACCTGAAGCTGGTCATCAAGCAATAAGTCATCACCGATTCAGGCCAACAAGAGCCTGAGGGGACAACGTAAAAAGAAAAGTGTGGCACGCGCCACCGGAAATCCCGGTGGCGCTCTTTATCGGACACTCATGATTATGAAAACCGCAGGTAACCTCGTCGTCCTTGGCAGCATCAATGCCGATCACATTCTCAACCTTGAATCGTTCCCACGCCCGGGCGAAACCGTCACCGGTAGCCAGTATCAGGTCGCATTTGGCGGCAAAGGTGCTAACCAGGCGGTCGCCGCCGGACGCAGCGGCGCCAACATTGCGTTTATTGCCTGCACCGGCGATGACGATACCGGGGAGCGCGTTCGCAAACAGTTGGCGAGCGACAATATCGACGTCGAACCGGTGACCGTGGTCGCGGGCGAATCCACCGGCGTGGCGCTGATTTTCGTTAACGGCGAAGGGGAGAATGTCATCGGTATTCACGCTGGGGCTAATGCCGCGCTCTCTACCACCCTGGTGGCGGAGCAGCAACAGCGTATCGCTCGCGCCGATGCGCTGCTGATGCAGCTTGAATCGCCGCTGGAAAGCGTGCAGGCTGCCGCTGAAATTGCCCATCGCAACAATACCACCGTGGTGCTGAATCCGGCCCCGGCCCGCGCACTGTCAGACGATTTGCTCGCGCTGGTGGATATCATTACCCCGAACGAAACCGAAGCAGAAAAACTGACCGGCGTGCGCGTCTCCAATGATGATGAAGCGGCCAGAGCGGCGCAGGTGCTGCATGACAAAGGTATAGGTACAGTCATTATTACGCTTGGCAGTCGTGGGGTGTGGGCGAGCCAGCAGGGTAACGGGCAACGCGTGCCAGGCTTCAAAGTGCAGGCCATCGACACCATCGCCGCGGGGGATACCTTTAACGGTGCGCTGATGACGGCGCTGCTCGAAGGCGAAGCTCTGCCTGACGCGTTACGCTTCGCCCATGCGGCGGCGGCTATCGCTGTAACCCGCAAAGGAGCTCAGCCTTCCGTTCCATGGCGCAAAGAGATAGACGACTTCTTACGTCAGCAGGGGTAACGCTTGGCTACCATGAAGGATGTTGCCCGTCAGGCGGGCGTTTCTACCTCGACGGTTTCTCACGTCATTAATAAAGACCGGTTCGTCAGCGACACGATCACCGAAAAAGTGAACGCTGCAATCAAAAGTCTCAACTATGCGCCGTCCGCCCTGGCGCGTAGTCTCAAACTCAATCAAACCCATACGATTGGCATGTTGATCACCGCCAGTACCAATCCTTTTTATTCTGAGCTGGTGCGCGGCGTAGAGCGGAGCTGCTTTGAGCGTGGTTACAGTCTGGTGCTGTGCAATACCGAAGGGGATGAGCAGCGTATGAACAGTAACCTCGAAACATTGATGCAAAAGCGTGTCGACGGGTTATTACTGCTGTGTACCGAAACGCACCAGCCATCGCAGGAGATCATGCAGCGCTACCCGTCTATCCCAACAGTGATGATGGACTGGGCACCGTTTGATGGCGACAGCGATCTGATTCAGGATAATTCGCTGCTCGGCGGAGACATGGCCACGCAGTATCTGATTGATAAAGGATACACACGTATTGCCTGTATTGCTGGGCCACTGGATAAAACCCCCGCGCGGTTGCGACTGGAAGGTTATCAGTCTGCCATGCAGCGCAGTGGCTTACCGCTTCACGACGAGTACGTCATCACCAGCGACTTTGAGTTTGGCGGTGGCCTGACGGCGATGCAGTCGCTGCTGGCTTTAGCGGAACCGCCGCAGGCGGTATTTGTCGGCAACGATGCGATGGCGGTAGGGGTTTACCAGGCACTGTATCAGGCGGGGCTAAGCGTGCCACGGGATATGGCGGTTGTCGGCTATGACGATATCGAACTGGCGGCATTCATGACGCCACCGCTGACCACTATCCATCAGCCCAAAGATGAGCTGGGCGAGCTGGCAATTGATGTATTAATCCATCGCATGGCGCAGCCCGGGCAGAAACAGCAGCGTGTGCAGCTCACGCCCGAGCTGGTGGTGCGGGGATCGGCTTAAGCTTTCTTATGCCGATCCTTAATCAGGTTGCGGCCATCCTTCGGTTTTAACAGCATAAACGTTAGGGCCGACACCACGGTAATCGCCCCCATGGTAATAAAGGTATAGTGGAACTGTTCCACGGTGTTGGTTCCGCTGAACCCTTCATAGAAACGCAGTACCGCCGCGCTGATGGCAACCCCGAGACTAATAGAGAGCTGCTGCGTCACGGCCAGCACGCTATTGCCGCTACTGGCGTTCTCGTCGGTCAGGTCTGCGAGGGTTATCGTATTCATTGAGGTAAACTGCGTCGACATCGCCATTCCCAACACGAATAAAGGCAGGACCAGCATCCAGACTGGCATCGAAGGCGACTGTACGGAAAACTGGGCGATCATCAGGCCGATAAACACCGTTATCCCAACCAGCGTTTTACGGTATCCCAGCCAGCGCAGTACCTGCGTGACGGTGGATTTCGCCAGAATCGAGCCCAACGCGGTCGGCGCCATCATGCAGCCCGCAATTAGCGCCGGATAGCCAAAGCCCACCTGCAACATCAGCGGCATCAGGAACGGCACGCAGCCTGTGCCCAGACGTGTCGCCAGATTACCTACAATTCCGACCGAGAAAGTGCGTGTTTTAAACATCGGTAGCGCAATAAGCGGGGTCGGGTGACGGCGGGCGTGGCGAATGTATGACAGTAATAGAAGGACACTCAACGCAATAATCGCCAACGCTATCCACGTCGAGACGATCTTCTCACCGAACAACTCCATGCCGCTGGAAAACAGCACCAGGCTCAGACCAAACAACAGGAATCCGGTCATATCGAACCGGCGTCGTGGCGTGGTGAAGTTCGGCATATATTTGCGGGCGTACAGTAACCCTGCCACGCCGATCGGAATATTGATCAGGAAAATCCAGTGCCAGGTCGCCCAAGTGACTAGCACTCCGCCCAGCACCGGGCCCAGAATCGGGCCTACCAGCCCGGGCATGGTCACGAAGTTCAGCACCGGCAGGAGTTCACTGCGCGGGTAAGCTCTTAATAACGCCAGGCGCGCTACCGGCATCATCATCGCCCCGCCAATCCCCTGAATCACGCGGAAGATGACCAGTTCTAATAAAGAACTGGAGAGCGCACAGGCCAGGGAGCCCAGCGTAAAAAGGCTCACGGCAATCATGAAGATGCGTCGGGTGCCGAAGCGGTCAGCCAGCCAGCCGCTGACCGGGATAAGCATCGCGACCGTCAGGGTGTAACTGATAATAGCGGACTGCATCGCCAGCGGGGAGCGGTTCAGACTGTGGGCGATGGCCGGTAGGGCGGTGTTCAGAATGGTGGCATCCAGCGCCTGCATAAAGAAGGCCATGGCCGCAATCCACGGCAGGCCAGCCATACTCCGAGCTTTCTTTTCTGTCATCTATTTATGTGCCTGGGCATGAGGGGCGGTTAACAGCGCCTGGCAGGCCTGCCAGGCTCGCGGGCCGTCGCTGTCCTGAATGGCATCGACAATGGCCTGATGGAGACTGAGTTTGACCACTTCATTTTGCGTGATGGCGTTGAAGTAGGTTTGATAGACCGAGTGGAACAGGGAAGCAAAGGAGGTCAGGAACGGATTAGTACTCATGGCATAGATCTGTTCATGCCAGGCCATATCCACTTCAATCCAGCGCTCGCGATTAAAATGGCGCTTCAGCTGGACCATCTCTTCCATTAATGTATTCAGCCGGGCTTTTTGCTCTGCACTGCCTAACGTGGCAGCCAGCATGCAGGCCTGAGGCTCAAGACTGCTGCGCATCACGAGGAAGTGTTCCACCACTTCTTCAAAGTTGTTTTCGGTAAGCCACCACGAAAGCAGCTCTTTATCGAGAAAGTTCCAGTCGCTGCGCGGCATGACCCGAGTACCGATACGCGGACGCGGAAGTACCATGCCTTTTGCGGTAAGCGTCTTTACGGCCTCGCGAACGGCAGTCCGGCTTACGCCAAACTGTTCACCGAGTTCCATTTCTCCGGGGAGAATGCATTCCGGTGGATACTCGCCGGTTAAAATCTTCTGCGCTAGTTTCTCTGCTAGAACCCATGAGATGTTCTTTTGTGCTGCCAGCTGCTGCGCGCTTAAGGACATTGATGTCATTCCTTTATGTCTAGTTACCTTTCTAGTATGCCATTCAGGGACAAAATTCGGCGTTAAAAACAGCAGATAGCGCGATTAATGGTGCTTTTATGGCTCTTTTGGTGAAAAAAAGTGCGAACGATAAAATTATTTAAATTTCCTCTTGTCACCTCAGAATAACTCCCTATAATGCGCCTCCACTGACACGGAACAACGGCAAGCAAGCCGCCGGGGCAGTAGGGGTTCAGCGATGAACGCCGACAGAGAAAAGTGAAATTAAACGCTTGACTCTGAATGAGGAAAACGTATTATACGGGACCTCGCAACGGTGAGCGAAAGCCGCGTTGCACTGCTCTTTAACAATTTATCAGACAATCTGTGTGGGCACTCAAAGTGACATGGATTCTTAACGTCGCAAGACGCTAAATAGAATACCAAGTCTTATGAGTGAACATACGTAATTCATTACGAAGTTTAATTCATGAGCATCAAACTTAAATTGAAGAG
>NZ_JBIGIN010000018.1:0-104246 GCF_043558715.1 Scandinavium sp. M-37 | reverse complement strand
CCCCATGCCGAACTCAGAAGTGAAACGCCGTAGCGCCGATGGTAGTGTGGGGTCTCCCCATGCGAGAGTAGGGAACTGCCAGGCATCAAATTAAGCAGTAAACCGGGGCAATAAACCGGTGGTTGTAGAGAAATTCGGTGGAGCGGTAGTTCAGTCGGTTAGAATACCTGCCTGTCACGCAGGGGGTCGCGGGTTCGAGTCCCGTCCGTTCCGCCACTTATTAAGAGCCCTGAGCATTTGCTCAGGGCTTTTTCTTTTGTAAAAAACCTCATTATTGCTCATATCGCAAAAATCCTCTGCGCTTTCGACTCTTTTTCTCATCCCTTCTGCTCGTCATAATTGTCTGAATACACATATAAAGTAATTAAAGAGGAAGTTATGACAATCCCTGCATTTGGTTTAGGTACATTCCGTCTGAAAGACGAAGTGGTAATCACCTCCGTGAAGACGGCACTTGAGCTTGGCTATCGGGCTATCGACACCGCCCAGATCTACGATAACGAGGCGGCTGTTGGTCAGGCGATTGCTGAAAGTGGCGTGCCGCGCAGTGAATTGTTTATCACGACAAAAATCTGGATTGAAAACCTGAGCAAAGATGCGCTGATCCCAAGCCTGAAAGAGAGCCTGAACAAGCTGCGGACTGACTACGTCGATTTAACGCTGATTCACTGGCCATCACCTAATGATGCCGTTTCAGTCGAAGAGTTTATGCAGGCGTTGTTGGAAGCGAAAAATAGCGGGCTGACGCGTGAGATTGGGATTTCAAACTTCACTATCCCACTGATGGAAAAAGCCATCGCCGCGGTAGGGGCAGAAAATATCGCCACCAATCAGATTGAACTCTCACCGTATCTGCAAAACCGCCGCGTCGTAGAATGGGCCAAACAGCACGGTATCCATATCACGTCTTATATGACTTTGGCCTATGGCAACGCGTTGAAAGATGGAGTTATTGCGAAAATTGCTGCGAAACATAACGGCACGCCAGCGCAGGTTATTCTTGCATGGGCGATGGGAGAAGGATATGCGGTGATCCCATCCTCGACGAAACGTGAAAACCTGGCCAGCAACCTACAGGCACAGGCGCTTACCCTGGATGAGGCTGACCGAACTGTGATTGCGGCTCTGGAATGTAATGACCGCTTGGTCAGCCCTGAAGGTCTGGCACCAGACTGGGATTAATTCAACGTGGGGGCGTTCGCGCTCCCGTTTATTGCTTTGCGCTGTGTTTCGTGTTCACTCAGGAAATCAATAAATGCTCTGATGCGTGTGCTGACCGCCCGGTCACTGTAATACACAGCGCTGAATGGCATCTCCACCGGTAGCCGTTTATCTGCCAGCAGTTCGACAAACTCACCTCTGGCAATTTCCTTATCTACCATATAGTCAGACAGGCAGGCGATGCCATTCCCGCTCAGGCAAAGCTGTTTCAGCGTTTCGCCACTGTTCGATGAAATCCCCGATGTCACTTCATGCAATTGTCCGTCACAGCAGGCTAATGGCCACGTATTCAACGACGCCGGTTCTGTAAACCCAAGACATAAATGCTGCTTCAGATCGTCAACGGTCTCGGGCGTTCCGAAGCGCTCAAGATAGTCCGGCGAAGCAATAATTTTGCGATAGCTGGCAAATAGCGGTCGAGCGCGCAGGCTGGAATCCGTCAACGTACCTACCCGAATAGCCACGTCTACCTTGCGTTCAATGAGATTAATGAACGTTTCAGACGACACCAGCGACAACGTAATTTCTGGATAGCGCTCGCGAAACGGTTTAATCAGCGGCATCAGATAATGCAGGATAACCGGGGTCGCCGCATCAATGCGCAGCAGTCCGCGCGGCGTATGCCGAGTCTCCATCAACTCGTTTTCAGCCGCAGCCATCTCCTGCAAAACGCCCTGCATACGGCGGAAATAGCGTTCCCCCTCTTCGGTCAAGCTGAGCTGGCGCGTGGTACGGTTGAGTAAACTCACACCAAGCTTCGATTCCAGTTTTTTAACGGCCCGACTGACCGCCGAATTGGCTTGGCCGAGTTGCTCTGCGGCGCGGCTGAAGCTGCCGCTTTCGACCACGGCAATAAAGATGGCGATTTCTTCTGATGTGGCTCTCATTGTTGCTCCAGCTGCAAAATTATATTGATATTTTGACCATTTTTGTTATTTAAACACTGGCGCATACTGCGTGTCATCTTAATCCTGATGATACGGAGTAAATTATGCCACTGGCGCTACTTCGCCCCGATGATGCAACACCTGGCGGGATTCTCATCCAGAGCGGATAGGCGTCTTCGCCTTCGGTAATGTGCCCGGTTTGCAGGTGTATGTCGTACAGAAAGCTGAGATTTACACTCCATCTGCCATCGATGTGGCTTCGGGTCTGAACATCGCCGCCTTCAACGTCGGGATTGCAATCGGGTCTGTCATTGGCGGCCAAACCGTTGAACATTATGGTCTGGCGCAAACACCCTGGATTGGCTCGGTGATCGTACTGGCTGCCTTCCTGTTAATCGGGGTCAGTGGTCGGCTTGATAAGTCAGCCAAAGTTGCCCTTGGCTAAAGGGAGAGTCCTTATTTGCTTACAGTATGGTGCGCATCTTTCTGAAAAATAGCGTTGAAACTGTGAGCAATAGTCCCTATAACAGAAGAACCACACTGTGATGTCAGCGTGGTTTTTCTGTTATTGAGGTCAGAAATCTACCGTGCGAAAAAATACCTATGCCATGCGCTATGTTGCCGGACAACCAGCCGAGAGGATCTTACCTCCCGGTTCGTTCGCAACTATTGGTCAGGCATTGCCCGCCGGGGAGCCATTAAGTAGCGAAGCAAAAATTCGCGTCCTGGTATGGAACATTTTCAAACAGCAACGTGCCGAATGGTTATCGGTGCTGAAGAATTTCGGCAAAGACGCGCATCTGGTTTTACTTCAGGAAGCGCAAACGACGCCCGAACTGGTGCGGTTTGCCACCACCAATTATCTGGCAGCCGATCAGGTTCCTGCCTTTTTATTGCCACAGCACCCGTCGGGTGTCATGACCTTATCCTCGGCCCATCCCGTCTATTGCTGCCCGTTACGCGAGCGAGAACCGATTTTACGCCTGGCAAAGTCGGCGCTGGTGACGGTTTATCCCTTGCCGGACGCGCGTCTGCTGATGGTTGTGAATATCCACGCGGTCAATTTCAGCCTCGGCGTGGATGTCTACAGCAAACAATTATTGCCGATAGGCGATCAAATTGCGCATCACAGCGGCCCCATTATCATGGCAGGCGACTTCAATGCCTGGAGCCGTCCGCGAATGAATGCCCTTTACCGCTTCGCGCGCGAAATGTCGCTGCGTGAAGTCCGCTTTACCGACGATCAGCGGCGTCGTGCCTTTGGTCGCCCGCTCGATTTTGTGTTCTACCGTGGTTTGAATGTGCACGAAGCCTCAGTTTTGGTCACGCGTGCATCCGATCACAACCCACTACTAGTGGAATTCAGTCCCGGCAAACCTGAGCGATAAAAGGTAAGTCAGGTCTGCCGTGGGGCAGACCTGTGCACCTAAGGTGCTGCCCTTTTATCATTCATCCAACCGAAGGACAGCACAATGACAACACAATCTCACCACAATAACGTCGATAAACAGTTTGGCTCCCAGGCAAGCGCCTATTTAACCAGTGCCGTGCACGCAACCGGGCGTGATCTGCAACGCCTCGCAGAGCGACTGAGCGCCTTCCCGCAGGCAACGGTGCTGGATTTGGGCTGCGGGGCAGGGCATGCCAGCTTCGTTGCCGCCGCGCACGTGGCGCAGGTAACAGCTTACGATCTGTCGGCACAAATGCTTGATGTGGTGAAGCAGGCTGCCGTTGATAGAGGGCTGAATAACATTACGACATCGCAGGGGTACGCTGAGATTTTGCCCTTTGACGATGCCTCCTATGAGGTGGTGATCAGTCGCTATTCGGCTCACCATTGGCATGATGTCGGCCAGGCAATGCGGGAAATTAAACGTGTGCTGAAGCCGGGCGGCATCTTTATTCTTATGGATATCATGTCACCTGGCCACCCGCTGCGGGATATCTGGTTACAGACGGTAGAAGCGTTGCGCGATACTTCGCACGTACGAAATTACTCAAGCGGCGAATGGTTCTCGATGATCAATGACGCCGGATTAATTACCGACAGTTTGATTACCGATCGGTTGCCGCTGGAATACGGTTCCTGGGTAGCGCGGATGCGTACGCCAGAAGCGCTGTGCACTGCCATTCGGTTGTATCAGGAAAGTGCTTCCCTGGAAGTGAAGGACTATTTTGAATTACAGGCTGACGGATCGTTTACCAGCGATACCATCATGGCCGAAGCACATAAAGCGGCATAAATAAAAAAGGCACCAGGGGAATCGGTGCCTTTTTCGTTAAACAGAGTTATCAGGAATCGGGCCTGTCGTTGTTTTTAACATACAACGTCAGTTGATCGCCCGGCTTCAGGTTATCGGTATCGTCGTTCCAGCGCACAACATCTTTAATGTTGAGCCCATGACGTTTAGCGATACTCGACAACGAATCACCTTTGCGAACACGATAGGTAATGCTATCGCTGTTTTTCGCTAAGCGAGTCGGCTGAACCGCGGCAATTTCACCCGAGGCCAGGGACTCACGCAGCTGATCGGCATGTTTTTGCGGAACCATGACATACTTTGGTCCGCTGGCTCCAAGGGTAGAACCCTTAACGCCTGCATTAAACGCCTTCAGCTTGGTGACTGAAATACCGGCCATATCCGCCACCTGCTTCACGTCGACCGGGCTATCCAGACGAACACGAGCCAGGGCACGACTTTCATCTGCCGTCGGCAGTTGAACGCCATAGCGTTTGCTATTCTTGAGAATATCGCTCAATGCCAGCATCTTAGGCACGTAAATCTTCGTTTCCCGAGGCAAAGAGAGCGACCAGAAATCGGTAGGTTTCCCTCGCGATTTATTCGCTTTAATTGCCTTCATAACACGACCTTCGCCGCTGTTGTACGCTGCGACCGTTAACAACCAGTCGCCGTCAAACATCTTGTTCAGACGTTGCATCATGTCGAGTGCTGCTGTTGTAGAAGCAACAAGATCACGACGCGCGTCGTATGCGCGGGTCTGTTTTAAACCATAATTGCGCCCTGTGCTCGGAATGATCTGCCAGATGCCTGCGGCATTGGCGCCAGACGTTGCATGGGGGTCAAAAGCGCTCTCCACTATGGGTAGTAGTACCAGTTCCATAGGCATGTTACGTTTCTTAACTTGCCCTGCTATCCAGTACATATACGGCTCTGCCCGTAAAGTTACATCGTGGAGATAGCTCTTATTGCGTAAATACTTCTGTTTCTGTTCGCGAATCCGGCCATTATCCGGAATTCCCATCTTTAGCTCGTCGCCAATGAAAGCCCACAAGTCCTGATCCTGCGCATAGGATGTCCCATCGTCCATCCATCTCGCCTGGCTTGCAAACTTTCCTGCTTCCCCTTGACTAGCCGCTGAAAGGCTCTGCGCGTGCTGTTGTACATTACCATCTCGATTGGCCTGGCAACCCACCAGCAGGACAGAGGCGAGTAAAATCGCTCGTACCTTCATGTGTGTGGTCAATAGTTGCTTAAAAGACGACCAAGCATAACGGCGAAAATTTTAAAAGGCAACCCTGGTGGCTAGAAGTTATCTTTCTTTGAGCGTAACCAGGCAAATCGCTGCTCAGGTTGTTGCAAATTTGTTTCTTTGTTTATTTCTTTAATTAAATCAATGTCATCGGTGCGCATGAAAACATTATTACTGCGCTCTTTTTTCAGAGTTACGGGTAGTGTCTTTTGATTTTTCGCCCTTAACTCTTTAACTTCTTTGAAGTATTCATTTACGGCTCGATCATGAGGCAGAATGCTTACAGCAAACTTCATATTTTCTAATGTATATTCATGAGCGCAACACACGAGGCTATGCTCTGGAAGCTTGCTTAATTTTTTAAATGATTGATACATCTGATCTGCTGTGCCTTCAAACAGTCGTCCGCAGCCGCCGGAGAACAGCGTGTCGCCGGAGAACAAATAAGGATCGCTAAAGAAACAAACATGGCCGAGAGTGTGACCCGGCGTCGCAATTACAGAAAATTCGCATCCCAAAACATCGACAACATCACCTTCTTTGACGATATGAGTTGCCCCTTTATCTTGTGTTTCCTCCGGACCGTACACCACTAGACCCGGATATTTTTGCGTGAGTTCTTTCACGCCGCCAACATGATCGTGGTGGTGGTGCGTCAGCAAAATGGCCTGTGGGGCCCACTGATTTTTGTCGATTGCCGCGAGAACCGGTGCCGCTTCGCCCGGGTCGACAATCAAACATTGCCCGTCATCCTGACTCAGAACCCAGATGTAGTTGTCCTGAAACGCGGGAATACTGATAAGATTCATAAAATACCTCTCATAATGTCGCGGAAGGTTGTGATGAAACCGGCAAGGATACCTCTGACAGTTACGGCGCCAGGCCACTGGGCGGAAATGCCCTGGGGCGAATACTATCGTGAAGCGCTGGAACAACAGTTAAAGCCGTGGATGGCAAAACTTTATGGCTTTCATCTGCTTAAGATTGGCAACTTGAGCGCGGAAATCAATACCGATGCGTGCGCTATCTCCCACCAGGTCAACGTCTCGCTGGGCGGTGACCCCCTGCAGGTGATGGCCGATCCGCTGCATTTACCCTTTGCCGAAAAATCGGTTGATGCCTGCCTGTTGGCGCACACTTTGCCCTGGTGTCAGGATCCTCACCGCTTGCTGCGTGAGGCTGACCGCGTGCTGATCGACGATGGCTGGCTGATTTTGACAGCGTTCAACCCGCTTAGCCTGATGGGATTACGCAAAATGGTGCCGATTCTGCGCAATCGCATGCCTTATAATAGCCGGATGTTCAGCCTGACGCGCCAGCTCGACTGGTTGGGGCTGCTCAATTTTGAAGTGATGCACCACAGCCGGATCCAGGTGCTGCCCTGGACACGACAGGGGGGGCGAGTCCTGAGTACCCATTTGCCCGCCCTCGGCTGTTTACAGGTGATTGTTGCCCGAAAAAGAACGGTGCCGTTAACGCTCAATCCGATGCGGCAAAGCAAAGCCAAAAACCCATTACGCCACGCGGTGGGTGCCACCCGTCAATATCGAAAACCACAGGATTAACTTTCCGGCTTGTAGCCCGTATCTTCCTGCGTCGGGCTCATCGCGGCGGCGCGGGCCAGTTCATCGCAGCGTTCGTTTTCTGGATGACCTGAGTGGCCTTTTACCCATTCCCACTGAATTTTATGCTGGCCAAGGGCGGCGTCGAGACGCTGCCACAGGTCGACATTCTTCACAGGCTTTTTGTCTGCCGTTTTCCAGCCGCGTTTTTTCCAGTTATGGATCCACTGGGTGATGCCCTGACGGACGTACTGGCTATCGGTACTGAGCACCACTTCACAATGTTCCTTCAGCGCTTCCAGCGCCACGATGGCGGCCATCAACTCCATGCGGTTGTTGGTGGTCAGGTAGTAGCCTTCGTTAAAGGTTTTTTCATTCTGACGATAGCGTAAAATCGCGCCGTAGCCGCCAGGTCCTGGGTTACCGAGGCAAGAACCGTCGGTGAAAATTTCTACCTGTTTAAGCATCTCTGGTAGACTTCCTGTAATTGAATTCGATATGTAAACGGTAAGTCTGACATAAATGAGCGACATGAGCACTGCAATTACCCGACAGATAGTCCTCGATACCGAAACCACCGGTATGAACCAGATTGGCGCGCATTACGAGGGACATAAGATCATCGAGATCGGAGCGGTCGAGGTGATCAACCGCCGTCTGACGGGTAATAACTTCCACGTTTACCTCAAGCCTGACCGGCTGGTGGACCCTGAAGCCTTCGGCGTTCACGGGATTGCCGATGAATTCCTGCTCGACAAACCGACCTTTGCCGACGTTGCCGATGAGTTTATCGACTATATCAAGGGCGCAGAACTCGTCATTCATAACGCATCGTTCGATATCGGCTTTATGGACTACGAATTTGCCAAGCTCAATCGCGGAATCGCTAAAACGAGCACCTTCTGCAAGGTGACCGATAGCCTGGCGCTGGCACGTAAAATGTTCCCCGGCAAGCGTAACAGCCTCGATGCGTTATGTTCGCGCTATGAGATAGACAACAGCAAGCGTACGCTGCACGGCGCATTACTCGATAGCCAAATCCTGGCCGACGTGTATCTGCTCATGACCGGTGGGCAAACAACCATGAAATTCGCGATGGAAGGCGACAGCAACCAGCGTGCCGGTGATACTGGAATCCAGCGCATTGTGCGTGCAGGCGGTCAATTACGCGTGGTTTCCGCCAGTGATGAAGAGCTGGCGGCCCATGAAACGCGGCTCGATCTGGTGCAAAAGAAAGGTGGAAGCTGCCTCTGGCGTGCCTGATATCGACAAAAGTGTGCGTAAAATCAGCGAGTTGTTGGTTTTTTCATCAAACGATTCAGAACATAACAAAAAGCGTTGACGGGAATTCGGTGAGTACGTAATATTCGCCTCGTTCCCAAGGGAGCAGTGGAGCGGTAGTTCAGTCGGTTAGAATACCTGCCTGTCACGCAGGGGGTCGCGGGTTCGAGTCCCGTCCGTTCCGCCACTATTCAGGGCCATGTTATTTATAACATGGCCCTTTTTCATGCCTGGAATTTGTGGCATGCCATCATTGTTCGGTTTGTATCGAGCCTGTTTGATGTTAGTCGAATTTTGTCATAATGACCTGGACTGATTAAAGAACAGGTTTTTAGTTGAATCTGATATATTACCAGCTCTCCATAACTCTATAATCTAAATTATTCAATATCTTGCGTCACGAAATGAATGTCCATTCATTTTTACGTAGCGTCTGATTTATTATGATGAATGTATCGTTTCATTATCTTGCGGCAATGTAGTCCGGGTGTCAGGGTTTTTAAATTGGGCGAATTTTAAAAGATAACATTGAGAAATTTAAATGCATAAGTTGGCGTGAGAAATGGCTTGTATAATAAATAGTTCGTTATTCATTTCAGCACGTCGAAATGAAACTCTGATTTATTGATTTTCCTCTATTAATTATTGTATGTATGTGGGTTTTTTCTCAGTGTCAGTGATGGAAGTATGAGAAACACTGCACAAGGTCACGAATGTATATTTAAAATGACAGAAAAGCGATTTTGGTTTCAGTCTGTGAGTATGGGGTGGTACTTTTTACCCTGGCGTCGGGATAATTATCGAAAGAAGCAATGCCTTGCCATCTGAAGACATGTATACAGAAGGGGAAGTATTCATCAAATAAGGGATGACAAGTATATGAAAGATGAAATAAATTTAAAATTACTCAAGACTATTCATACTATTGTGTCATGTGGTTCAGTAACTGAGGCCGCTCGCATACTCAATCAATCACCTGGGAATATCAGCTATCAACTGGCGAAAGCCCGTAAAATAGTGAATTCAGAGTTGTTCGTTAGGACCAAGCTAGGTATGAGTCCCTCACCTGCTGCTCTGGAGTTAAGCCAAAGATATCAGAAGTATATCGACATTTATTCAGCGTCTTTGGAGCCCGGTAGCCCATCATCCAGGGCGGTGATCAATGTGAATAGCTGGCCATTGCTTGAGATGATTTATTTGATGAATGCCTCGCTTGATCAAACATCACCGTTGCCTTTTCAGTATAAATTTCAGTCGTATGTCAATGATGTTGATAGTAGGGTCAGTGCTCTTAAAAGCTATCAGATCGATGTTGATATTGGCAGCAAATTACCCCCCGACAACAATGTGACGGCGATTAAGCTTTTCTCATCTGATGTGATAATTCTTGCGGGTAAGTTACCCGAAAATGGGACTCTCCAGTTGAGTCAACAGGAGTGGGAGTCCTCCAGACATGCCGTGTGGGCAGGATCGGTTGATTTCTACAGCGAGAACGTGGAAGGGGCGATTCGGGCGACAGATTTTATGCAATCCCGGAATGTAAAATTCATTTCCTCCAACATGGTAAATATGGCCTCAGTATGTGCTAAAAATGATTGTATTATGCTGGTACCCAGCCTTGTTGCCCCCATGTTGATGAAACTGTTTGCTCTTCATCAACTTTCACTCCCTGTTGGACTTAAGCTCAATTCAGATTGCTATCTGCACTTCCATGAGAAACTGACGCAAGAGCCTGAGCTTTTAGAATCGATTCGTGATGTTATTACCAGATTACAGGCAATGCTTTCTTCTGAATAACTCATGTTCATGGACTTGCAGTTTTCTTACCTGAAGTTGTCGAAGATGTGACGACCAGTGAAAAAATTTTTGGCCTATAGCGATTGATGTCTAATCCTGATGAGGAGTTGTCCATGGTTGATGTCGCTCTGTTGTCGGCTCACTTGTGCCACCAGGTTGAACGCCAACCCATGTAAATGCCAAGTCACTATATTGAGCCCCGATTAGTTGGGGCTATGATGACTTACGGCTTTCCCGTTTTTCTGAATACCCTTTTCAATTTTTTGCTGTTGTCAGTGCTGTCACGTTTCGCTAGTATAGCTGGCGTTGAAACACATAAAGCCGATTTAGCTCAGTAGGTAGAGCAACTGACTTGTAATCAGTAGGTCACCAGTTCGATTCCGGTAATCGGCACCAAATTATATTTACATGAGCGTTATGCTGATTGGATTTCCTGTTGCATTCTCTTCCTCTCCGTTGAGACAATCAGTATAATGCTCAGCTGAATATTTATTTCCTATTATATAAAAGTCGGGGATATCATCGAGATATTCCTGGCTTTTTCTTTTTCCTCGCCCCATAACATTTGATATGACTAAATACGCATCGTGATAGCCGTGTCGAACCCTAGGTCATTTCTCTCTACTGAACCTATTGATAATAAAAAATGGCCGTAGCATCTGCGGCTACGGCCATTTAATTAATCATATTTAGTGACTGTCACTACCTTTCTAAAACGTTTAAATCGTGAGGTGAGGGTTAATTTACACCCAACCAGTCATTCAACAGGCCAGCATTGGCATAGCCAGTGAACATTGAACTGTAAGCATTAAAACGGGTAGTAACTTCACTGACCTGATTGTTGTAGTAGTCGCTTTCTGCGGTTAATACATCAAGCAGGGTGCGGGTGCTAAGTTGTCGCCACTGTTCGAAAAAGTCCTTACGTACCTGCCCGGTAGCCTGCACCAGACGGTGATACTGTTCTGCCTGGGACAGCATCGAGCGCATGGTATGCAGTGACGAACGGACTTTATTAGCGAGATCAATCTGTTGCTCAGTGATTTTCTCTTTCGCTTGTTCCGCACGTAATGCCGCAGCTTCTTCCTGCGCATTGGCCGCACCGCCACGGAAGATCCCCCAACTAACGTTCAGGTAGGTCTTCCATTCCTCTTCATATGCACCACTGTTGATAGGTACCGTCTTACTGACTACCCAGTTTAATTTCGGTAAATTACCTGCCTTTACCGCTTTTGCCTGCATCAATGCAGATTTTGCTTGGTTTCGGGCCTGCTCGATAGTGGGGTGGCGATTGATGGCCTTCAGTAATTTATCTGGATTATCGATTTTGATATTCCAGGCCGGATCCGTTGGTAGACCGTCAAAACGAGTTCTGCCTGTCAGTTTTTGCAGGGCAATTTGCGCATCTTTTATTTTAGACTCTGCATCATCGCGAGAGGTTTCTGCCTGTAACAGTCGAGCCTGTGCCTGGGTCAGTTCACTCACGCGGCCGGCATCCACTTTACTGATGTCACCAATCATACGAACGAGGCGATCCATGCGATCAACGTAGGCCTGACTGATTTGAAAAATCAGTTTCTGCTTGGCGAGCTCGGCCAACTCAGTACAAACCTGATAGGACGTATTTTCAAACTGGGCGCGATAATAGTTTTCTGCCGCCTTTGCCGTGAGCTCTTTACTTTGGATGTTCTTGCTGTTGTAACCCCAGTCAAACACTGGAGTCGTCATATTAACGGATACACCGTTGGTTAACTGCTCGTTGGGGACCTTTTCACCGGAGCCAAATTGAACCGGATTTGATTGTAGCCCGACATCGATTTGCGGCAAACGCGCCCCTTTTGCCTGGTCTGTATCGGCGTTGGCAGCGTAAAATCCAGCTTGCGCATCACGGAGTTGTGGCGTGTAGGCTTTGGCCGTCTGTACCATCTGAGCGAGATAGGCTTTTACGGATTGCAGACTTGCCTGATGCCCTTGCAGCGACGGCACACCATCCTCGGCTCCCGTATCGGCATCAGAGACCGAGTAATAGGCGCTGCCGGCGAATACCGATTTCGAGTCAGGCAGAGTGGCTTCCGCGCGAGCGCCTGCGCAATACACCATCCCCGTCACAGTCATAAGACTCAAAAACAACATATTAAATTCGTATTTGCTTTTCATCTTGCTTATCGTTCCCTGAAGGCTTCACGTGCTTTGAAAATCGGCTTGAGGATGTAATCCTGAATGGTTTTTTCACCCGTGCGGATTTCTACCCGGGCAATCATTCCTGGAATTATCGGAAGCTCTTTTCCTTTAACATGCAGGGTGCTGGAATCGGTCAGTACCATCACCTGATAATAGGTATTATCCGGTCGGCCTTTTGCCTGCTTTTCTTCATCTTTTAATGTGCCTGGACTTATCTGTTGCACTGTCCCTTTCAGCCCACCGTAAATACTGAAGTCATAGGCGGTAATTTTGACCGTGGCCGGAAGGCCGGGATGCAAGAATGCAACGTCAGACGGTTTGATCTTCGCTTCCACCAGCAACTGATCTTCTAAAGGAACAATATTCATGATGTGTTCCCCGGGTTGGATAACACCGCCACGCGTATTGAATTTTATGTCTTTGATCGTTCCACGCACCGGTGCCTTAATGATGGTTCGGGTCAGAACATCTTTGCGTCCAATCAGTGTTTCTTTGGCCTGTGAAAGCTCCAGTTGCAAACTGGCTAACTGACTATTCGCATCTGCACGGAATTTGCTTTCCTTCTCAACAATTTGCGACAGCAGATCGGTGGCCTGTCGACGGGTCCTTAACAACTCAACTTGTGACATTAGGCCTTGCTGAACAAGAGGGCTCGACAGATTGACCTCTCGCATAGTGAGCGCGTAGCTTTGTCTGAGTGCTTTGATCCCCTCATCGAGGTCATGTTTACGGGTGTTGTAAGCATCCGTTTCGTTCTTGATAACATTGGGATCCGTTACCGATGCACTGAATTTTAGCGGCTGGCTATTTGCCTCAGCCATCAGGCGGTCTATCTGTGCTTGCAGACCCGTTACCTTAGAGAGTGTTTCCTTATAGTTTGAATCTGAACGGGTCGGATCCAGTTTTAAAAGTGTTTGGCCTTTTTCTACAATCTGGCCCTCACGTACATCCATTTCACCCAGGATGCCACCTTCAAGACTTTGGATAACCTGTTCACGGCTCTTCGAAATAATTTTGGCCTCACCCTGGGTAATCTCTTCTACACGGGCAAAGTGAGCCCAGATACAAGCCGAAATAAACAGAGCGCCGATCAGTTGTAGTACCAGTCTTGAGCGTGGCGTCTTTTGGGCCAGTAATGATGCCCTGACATCCTCCATAAAGACTGCATCATCCTTTGACAGTGTTTCCTCTTTGCGCTTTTTCTTTAGGTTCAGCATGGTTCTCCCTCCGTGGCTGGATTGCTTTCACTGCTGGCGATTTGTTTTGTCGTTGAGATGCTGACGCCGTTACTGCCTGTAGCAATGGTGGTGGATTTCTGCTCTGCAGGCTTGACGGAGGCCGGTTTAGCCTGTCTACCCTGCATTTTTGCGAGTACGACCTCTTTAGGCCCATCCATCACCAGTTTGCCGTCATCGATAACAATAATGCGGTCGACTAATGAAAGGAGAGAGGGACGATGGGTAACCACGATCATCGTTTGGTTGTCAGTTGCCTTTTTAAGATGAGCGATAAACTGGTTTTCAGTTTGCATATCCATGGAGCTGGTTGGTTCGTCCAGCAGCAATACCGCAGGGCGGGAGAGTAGGCTGCGAGCCAGCGCGACCAACTGACGTTGACCACCAGAGAGGCCATCGCCCATTTCACCAATGGGTAAGTTAATGCCAAGGGGGTGTTTTGCTGCCATTTGATCAAGGCCAGTCAATTTCAGTACTCGCAAAAACTCCTTTGCTGTGGCCGCCGGACTGCCGATGAGGATATTCTCGCGCAGAGAGCCGTAGAACAGACGTGACTCCTGGCTGACAAAGCCAACATGTTTGCGCCAGTCAATAGGGTCGATTTGCAAAACATCCAGACCATCTGCAAGTATCTGCCCGCCGGTTGCGGTGTAGAGTCGGGCCATCACACGCAGAAGCGTTGATTTTCCGCTGCCGATTTTGCCGAGGATAGCTATCCGCTCACCCGCTTTGATTTTGAAGCTGATATCTTTCAGCACAGGAACGGCAGGCTGCATTGGTGGCGCGGGATAAGCAAAGTTGATGCCTTTCAGATCAATATTGCCGCTGAGCTCAGGTGAGGGCAGATAATCAATGCGCTCATCGCGATCCACTGGCTTCTCCATTAGGCCGTTTAACGACTCCATCGCTGCTTTTGCCTGCTGATAGCGTACCGCCAGGCCGACTATCTGACCCAATGGGGCGGTGGCACGGCTTGCGAGCATGACTGTACCGATGAGGGCACCTTGAGTCATGATGCCGTCACTAATGAGATACACCCCGACGATGACAATGAATACCGTCTGAATCTGCTGGAAAAAAGCAAAGCAACCGGTGGCAATTGAAGACAGACGGCGAGATTTCATGCTGGTATTTGACGCCAGGGCACTGAAGTTCTCCCAACGGCGCTGCATATGGGGTTCTCCACCCACCGCTTTCAGCGTTTCCATCCCTTCAATGGATTCAATCAGTACCCCTTGTTTCAGCGATGTCTCGCGGAGATTCTCCTTCATCGTTTTTGCTAATGGCCACTGAATAAGCACACTGACGGTGACAATAAGTGGCAGCAGTATCAGCGGAATAAATCCGAGGTAGCCGCCAATGGTGAAGATGACGCCGATGAAAAACAGGACGAAAGGAAGGTCAGCGATGGCCGAAAGCGTTGCCGAGGTGGCAAAATCACGCACCGACTCAAATTCCCTTAACTGGTTAGCAAAGGAACCGGACGAGGAAGGTTTATGTTCCATTTTAACGGCCAGCATTTTACGAAACAGGATGGTTCCGACGATTAAGTCGGCCTTCTTCCCTGCGACATCGATCAAATGGGCGCGAATGTAACGAGCGAACGCTTCAAACATCATGGCGGTCAACACACCTGCGGCGAGAGACCACAACGTCACAAACGCCTGGTTCGGAATCACCCGGTCATAAACGTTCATGGTGAAGAAGATACTGGCGAGGGTCAGAAAATTTATCAGTACCGTGCCGATAGCCGCGCTACGATAATAGCTGCGGTAGCGCCATAATGTGCCCAGCAGCCAATGCCCTTTGGGTTTCAGGTCTGGCTCTTCTACTCGATGATCTGCTTTGGGTCTGGGTTTGACCAGAATAGTGTAGCCCGAATAGATCTTTTGCATTTCTTCTGCGGAAAGAGAGACTGGCTCGGGGCTGATTTCCGGCAAAATAATGCTGTAGTATGTTTTGTTACTACCATCTTCACCTTTCACATTTTCCTTACTGAGGAAAATGCAGCCACCAGAGTTATTGCTTCGTAACAGAATTACCGGGGCGAGCTGCTCAGGAATTTCATAAAGCTCTCTGGCGACCAGACCCGTATTGAAGCCGGCATTCTGAAGTGCGATAAGTGACTGTGAAGAAGTCAGAAAGCGCGCTTTCGGGATACCTGCCATTAACGCTTCATTGGAAGCGCCGAGCTTATAATAGTCGCATATCCATGACACACTCATTAACAGCGTATCATCCACGATGATTTTATCTTCGGGATGCTCCATCTCTGTTTCATCCTTACTTGGTTTGTTGTCGTTCATTGCAAGTCAACGTCCATTTTTCATTAAGTAAAATTGAGTACTGACTGATTGTAAATTTAGCCAATGACTCTGCGTTGTAGAATAAATAAAGATACTGTTTCCCAATGCCTCAAGAATACACAAGAACGTATTTTAAAATTCTGTAATGCATTTTTTGATTAGTTATACTGTTGAGTATTTTTCTGTAAGTGACTGATTTTAATGAATTAGTTCAATTGCATTTTTTTGGTCCGAGTGTTTTTTGTTTTTTGCAATGAGTGTAATTAGGGTAATAAGTTCGAATGTGCTGAATATGCTATTTGGGGTTGTAAAATAATGAGGGGAGGGGGAGAGAGGCAATCTTATGAGTGTCTCTCCTGGTTTTTGCCAGTATAGGATACTGAAGATAAACTTTAATCCTATTTCAATTGATGAGAATTCATCGCATGATAATGCGCGGAGCGTTAGTTTCGCGGCAGGATATTAAAATTAATCTTTGCTTTTAGAGATGAAGTAAAGAAGATTTTCGCAGTTCTCAAGATGATCGAGGAGATTGTGCAGTTCGTTAACAATGACCTGATCATTATCTTCCCAATGGCTTGACATCTCTGCCATCTTCCGGCGCATGGTATTTATAGTTCGGCAATGGCAAGATGCAAGCCATTTTTTGCTGGGCATAGGTCCTCCTGACCTTGTGAAAAAACCATAATTGCACCCCATTATTTTATGAATATAAAATAATCAGGGTGCAATAGAGTGTTTTCAATGAGTCATGCTGACAGTAGATGCAGTTACTTTAGATAACTACGAACAACAACGCGGCGGTCTGGTGAGTAGCAAGCGATCTTGTCCTGCTTTGATCGCAGGTCCTGGCAACCGGTTGCAACTGGTTCACTGCTGCCTGCCGTTGAGACGCTGATGCTGCTGGCAGAAATGCCATTTTCAACTAACAGGTCGCGAACAGTTTCGGCACGTTTTAAACCCAGAGCCTGGTTAGCCTTAACGGAGCCGATAGGGTCAGTATGACCAATGACGACAATTTTAGCGCCCTGTTTGCTGATGTCCTGAGCAATTTTGGATACACCTTCACGACCATCAGTTGTGATATCGCGTTCTGAGGACTTGCCGAACCCAAACATAATATCGCTGGCAAGATTGTAGTCTTTGAATGTGTAATGACATGCCGTCACTGAGGATGCGCGAGATAAAAGAATATCCTGCATACGAGTGCGCTGCAGTAAAGGCGTTGCTTCACCTTTAGAAAGCATGCTGCTTACGGTAGTAGAGTCTTTATCTGCTTGAATATAATATGTTTTACCACCCTCAACGTTGAGAGTGTTTCTCATATCCTGTTTCCCCTTATACAGAGGCGCATCATCCAACCAGGCTGACAGTCGGTGTGAACCTGGTTTTACACAAAATGCCGTGTAGCTGCCAGGAATCAGGCTAGTCTGAAATTCACCATCGACATAAATATTCGCGTTGCCTTGCTTTTCCATGGCTGCATCTGGATGGAACCAAACGATTTGCGCCTGATCCTGAGAGACGTCAGCCACAGGTTGATAGGCAACCGAAAGGACATCGTTGGTTGCTGACATTGCCACAGGCGAACTGACCATCAGACCGCATGCCATTGAGAAAATGAGTGACTTCATTTTATTAGATAAATCGATCATCCTGAACTCCACCCCGGCCTGGTTACCGGGGGAAAATAAAAATATTAGAATGGTTCCCTGCCATCACGGCAGGGAATTCGTACTTAACCGTGCTGCAGTTCAACGCCATGCTGAACAAGCAACTCAAGCGATGAATCCTGCTGCTGGTAAACGTCATAATGGACGCCACCGGCAGTGACCTGACCATTTTCGTGCCAGTTCGAGGAATCAGCCTGAAGGGTGACATGACTGCCTTCTTCGCCGGTAATAGCAACCTGCTCTTTACCATCGGCAATGAAGATATCTTTGCCCGCTTCGGATAACAGTTGGTCGTAGGTTAAGGTCTCATGGCCCTGCACCTCGATGCTGTTATGATGAAGCTGTGATGCAGCTGCGACATCCAGGTCAGAAACGTCAGAGAATGCTGAGTAATCCAATGGCTGGGTATGGGTATCGATTGAATGGACATCTGATACGGTTGATGTGACATCATCGCCCCATTGCAGGTTGTCCACACGGGTAATAACGTTTGTACCTTGGCCATTGGTCATAACCATAGACATAGACGAAATAAACTCGCCCTCTGGCGCTGTCCAACTGAGGTTCACCACCTCTGAATCAGATGTTTCAACAGGGAAATCGAGCTGTTTAAGCAGACCACCGTCGGCATCATAGAAATTGACGACGCTGCCATAAAAGCTAGAGACGTTCACATCGAAGCTTACGGCAGTTGTCTGGCCGCCAAAATCAATATGCGTTTCTGAGCTGGCAACGAGCATCAACGCCCTCTCACCGAATCCATCAGGGCCAAAGTAATACATTCCCTTATCAGAGATTTCGGTGAACGAGTTGCTACCTTGACCGTCTGTCGGGCCGCTGACAAAAGTAACCGTCAGGCCATTGTCCAGGGTGAGGCTATCACCAACGGTATCAAACACATGCGTCGGAACGCTTTCGAAATTCTCGGAACCGGAAATAACAGGTACCGGCGGAACATCAATGGTGAAATTAATCGCGTCTGAAGCGGTGCTCTCATTACCCGCCTTATCTACCACGACACTGGAAAAACTGTGAGCGCCATCAGCCAGTGGCTTAGGTGGCGTGAAGGCCCAGGTTCCATCAGTATTGGCGGTAACTACACCAATCTGTTCACCATTGTCGGAGATAATGACCGTACTTCCTGCCTCAGCATTACCTGTGTAGGTCGGGGAAGCATCATCAGTGATGTCACCGTCGTTAATTTTACCCGTAGACTCGCCGAAATCGTCATACAGAATCAGGCTCGCCGCTGGATCTGGTGTGGTGGTATCGATGGTAATTGGGAAGTCAGTGGCAGGGCTGGTATTCCCGGCATCGTCAACAACCACAACGTCGATATCGTGGTCGCCTTCATCCAATGGATTTTCTGGTGTGAAGTTCCAGTCACCATTTTCGTCAACGATAACGGTGCCTATCTCTTCGCCACCATCGGTAATAATGACCTTCGAGCCAGGCTCTGCATCATCGCCACTGAATGTTGGAGTCGTGTCGTTAGTTGCACCACCATTATCAATAGGATTACCCGCGTCATCCGTTGCGATGACATCAGTTCCCGCTGGCGGGGTGGTATCAATAGTGACAGGGAGGTCGGTAGCCGGGCTGGTGTTGCCTGCTTCATCAACGACGACCACGCTAATGTCGTGAGCACCATCATCCAGTGGTTTTTCAGGCGTGAAGTTCCAGGCGCCATTATCGTCAACAACCGCAGTGCCTATCTCTTTGCCGCCGTCAGAGATAATAATTGTGCTACCCGGCTCTGCATTATCGCCACTGAACGTTGGCGTTGAGTCGGAAGTGGCACCACTATTATCAATGAGATTACCCGCATCATCGGTTGCGATAGCATCGGTTGCCGCTGGTGGAACGGTATCAATAGTAATAGGTAGATCGGTCGCTGGGCTGACGTTACCTGCTTCATCAACGACGACAACACTAATGTCGTGAGCACCATCGTCCAGTGGTTTTTCAGGCGTGAAGTTCCAGGCGCCATTATCGTCAACCGTCGCGGTGCCAATCTCTTTTCCGCCGTCAGAGATAATAATTGTGCTGCCCGGCTCTGCATTATTGCCGCTAAACGTTGGGGTGGCGTCATTCGTTGGCTGATCGGTAGTGATCGCTTTACCATTGTCGTCAGTGGCTGCAAGGTCAGAAGGACCCGGTGCAACGGTGTCGATTACCACATTGATATCATTAGACGGCTCGGATTCATTACCTTCAGAGTCGACGACAACAACGGAGAAATCATGCGCGCCATCGGCAATAGGTGAATCCGGGGTATAAGTCCATGAGCCATCTGCATTGGCTGTTGTTGAGCCAACCACCGCCCCGGTCTCATCCTTCACCATGACCGTATTGCCTGGTTCCACACCGCTTCCGCTAAACGTCGGGGTATTGTCATCCGTAACGCCATTGTTCTCGATAGCGCCAGTGATAGAACCTGCATTATCCGTAATTGCGTCGAGCGTGCCGGCGCTGACGGTTGAAGTACCATCGCCGCCGTTTCCGCCATTAGCATCATCGCCGCCGTTTCCGCCATTAGCATCATCACCGCCGTTTCCACCGTTGGCATCATCGCCGCCGCTGCCGCCGTTTCCACCATCAGCGTCATTACCGCCGCTGCCACCATTTGATGAATCACTGTGATGGCTATCGCCGCCACCGCCGCTATTGGCAATGGCAATGCCTCCGCCAACCAGAGCCAGAAGCCCCAATCCAGCCAGCGCCCACATTAAGTCAGGATTGCTGTCATCGGCAACGAGACCGTCAGCCAGCCCCGGAATGGCGTCATCACCCAAAGCGAGAGGTTCAGCGGCATCGGCTGGTAAAGCTGCACTCGGTTGTCCATTGGCAGTAACATATGAGTAATAAAGGCCATCCTCGCCTTTACCAACCAACTCACCATCATTGAGATAGTAGTTATGAATAATTACCTGTGGGTGATCCGTATCTGAGCCTTCAAAGCTCACATAAAGGTCATCACCCACACGTTTAGTGGTTAAGTTTTCAGGAGCTACGCCGGTTCCGTCCTCAGCAATTAAATACTTGCCATGGTCAAGTGCATCCAGTGTAACTGGGGTCTTTGCGTTATTTTGTAATTCGACGACCTTTGCGATTTTCTTGTCATCGATTACTACGATTTTTACTGCGTTACTCTCCACTTACGTACTCCTGTATGAGAATCAAAATAAGTTGACTCGGCTTACACTCTCTGGGTGCAATATAACGACTCCATTGGAGGTATGAGCGTGCTAATCAGTCGATATAAACGTGCTGCTATAGCCGCAGGCTTAATATCCCGAAGTCATGTAGTCGCCATTTTTCGTGAAATAAAATGAATCAGGCTGTCTTATGTAAAACTTAACTTTCGCCAATAGTATAGAGAATTACTTATCGGGCCTCATTAAATTGTTTTAAAAGTAAAAAATGGCTATGTTGTTGATTGTTATGTGTTATTTCTATTTTTCTAAAATGGTGAATGTTCATTTCACGTAACTTGAATCTCGTATTTTCAGTTAAGTGAAATTGTCATTTTTATTTTTGTGTTGGTGGCTGGTGTTATCATATTTTTGGGTTTTGGTTTTTAAAGTGTTGAATTGTGAATTCAGTATTTTACATTTTAGTTTTTTTAAGTGTCGCAGTTTGGTGAGCAGTGAGTAATGAATATTAAGAAGCAGTTTATCCAGTTCGAAAAAACCAAACTGCGCTGATGATGCGGGTACAAAGGGCACTGTGTGTTCTCAAAGGAACAGAAGAATAAGCATTTTACTTATCAATGTATATCGCCGAAAAATAAGCGAAAAGCAAATGAAAATAGGCTACCAAACACAACAGGAAGGTAGAGATGTACTCAAAAGAATTTGATCTGAACTCATTGTTGATCCTAAATGCAGTAATTGAATGTGGCAGTGTAACCGCTGCTGCCAAGAAGATGGCGATGTCGCCATCATCGGTCACCTATGCCATTAACAAAATTCGGAAAACGACATCCAATCCCATCTTTACGCGTTCGAAAACCGGGATCACGCCTACCACGCTTGCTTTAGAGTTGAACCAGCGCTATATCAAAGCAATTGCACTGATTAATGATGGGCTTGAACTCTCCTCAAAAGGCGAAGAGTCTGAAGTATTCAGGAATATAACAATCAGTACTTATACATTTTTTGAATATTGGTTTTGCTACTTTATCAATCAACAGCAAACTCAGCTCGACAGTCTTTGCTTGAATTTTGTGAAGTATCCTACATGTAAAGAGACGCGAATCTCAAAACTCAGAAATCATGAAGTGGATTTTGATATTGGTGGTCTCTTACCAAATGATGCCTCTATTGTGTCTCACAAACTCTGCTCTTCGCGGTTTAAAGCTATGGTCAGTATCAATCATTCGACGATTCGGGATAGTTTGTCGTATGAAGATTGGGTGAATAATAAACATGTTAAGTGGGTACAGAAACCGGATGAAACGTTAGTACAGGACGGAAATGCAAACCAGATAGAAGAATTACATACCAGGGATGTTATCTTGAAATCGGCCAGTTCGCTCAACTCACTTATGATTTGCTCCTCCTTTGATTACATTATGTTAGTTCCTGAATATATGGAGGAATTCCTTATTGAAGCACTGCCGGTGAAAATTTTTGATTTACCGTTTGAGACGACAATGACCTCGACACTTTATGTGCATTTTCATCGTTCGGCGAAAAGAAAATCTTTTGTAAGTGCGTGCCTGGATACACTAATTAATATGTTGCCAGAAAAGAAAAATTAGATTTAAGCGGAAGGTTTTTGACGTTTTTATCAATAGTATCCAAAAGTAGAAGGAGTCGCATTAACGACTCCTTCTACTTTTGTTATTATACTAATAAAGCTGCATCGTTCATGACTCAGTAACGAATTTAACCTTCAATTTCCCTTCTTTGTACTGGTCAATCATGAAAAACGGGAGTGACAACTGCCATTTTTTATCGTGAATATTGACCGTATAACGACGTACAAAATCATCAGATTCGAGTTCTATCAGGGCCGTACTACGACTTTGATCAGGGATTGTCAGTTCTCCAGCGATAGCTGAATAGGTAGCGTTGCTTCCAATATGAAAATTGGCATGCTGCCAACGAACAGAAGAATGAGGAGGGTAGTTTTTGGCATGATGGAACAGAAATATTTCATCATGATTGAGAATACTGTTCCTGACGGTAGGCCAAAGCGCTGCTCGTAGGAAATATTGGTCAGTGAAGCGGGCGGTACCGGTATAGCTGGCAACAAAAGCTTCTATAAGTTTTTGAACGGAAGGGAAAATGCCATTACAGCCTCCCCACATGCCGGCCAACAGCAGTTCAGTGTGCGTGAAATAGTCTCGCATATGATGGAACCAATAAGGAGAGCTAAGCCACTGCTGAACTGCAGCCGCTTCTTTTTCCGAAAAAAGTGAGTCGGCATCACGGACCAGGTAGCGTGTAACCTGATTATCATCAATAACCAGAAAGCGCCACAATGTAGCCGGGATGGTTTTTTCATTACTCATATCAACAAGTTGAACCCCGAGGCGTCTTAATTGCTCGATAACTTCAACAGGGACAGAGCTGTCATGATAAACGCGGCAAGTCCAGTCGGGGTAAATTTCACTGCTTAATTCAGCATTTTTAATTAATGCTTCACAATATCTGGGGCTGGCACCATACAAACTAAATGAAATAATATTTTTTGATTTTTGCAATGGGTCGAAAGCAGGCGGTTGCACGGAAGGAAAAGGGTAAACAGGACCTTCACGATATGTCTGATCGGCAGCTTTCAAGGAGTAAGAGCCATAATATTGCAGCTCATCGTGTTTTCCCAACCAGCCACAGACTTCTGCCAAGCCGTCAATCCAATTACCGGCGAAATGGACCTTTTCCTTTTGTGCAAACATCGCACGGTAAATTTCGTAAGATCGCTGATATTCATGGGTCCGCATCAGTGTTAACGCATAATCACCCAATACTGATGGGTTTCCGGGCAAAATCGCTAACACGCCTTCACAGCACTGCCTGGCCCGGGGGAAATTATTGGCTGCCATTGCTGTTTTGAACTCTGTAGCAAGTTGCTCAAACTTTTTTAGTGATTTCCCATTTGGTTGTTTTTTTAATTTCTGTATTTTGTTTTTATGCATTTAGTACACCCCGAGCTTTTTTGTTAATTAGAAAATGGATTATATGTTATTACGTGAGTGCCGCGATTGCTAATTTCATTTCTTTTTTAAAAAATCTCTTTCTAAATATTGGTTGTAATTATGTTTTAGTATCAATGGTGATGTTTTAAGTAAGGGGTTGTGAGGCCGTAGGCGGGACCTTTGATTAAGACGCTATCCGCTGAATTGTTAGATCTCTAGAGTAGCTTTGGTATTCCAATGTTCACAACTAGCCTGATAAAGCCATGAACACACTTAAAGGAAGGACAAGGGAGGGAGAAGCATTTAGGTACGGAAGTATCTGGACGTAAAAACAACATAATTATGGTGGCAATAATATTGTCGTCATAACCGGAAATTTAAATGCGAAAAGGAGACTCCATGAGTCGATTTACACTGACAACCTCAGATGCTAAGCAGCAGTCTGTGGTATTTAACCTGCAAGAGCCGACGACAGTAGAAGATATTATTACACTCCCGGCGGGTCAAAGCGGCCTGTACATTCTGGGTGGCGTGAACGATTCTCAGGATATGGCTGGATTATCCCTGTCACGTCATGGCGATGAATTGCATATCCATACCGAGCAGGCGGTGATGCCGTCAGCGATTATCCAGGATTATTATTCAACGCCGGCTATGCTGACGGTTCCTGTGGAAAACAACCTGGTGATGGCGGTGTCCACAGAAAACGTTCAGGTTGATGCAGAACCTGTGGCTCTTGCCACTGTGACTGATACACCTAATGTGCCTTGGGCACCCGGTTTAATCGTCGTGGATAATGCCGTTGATGATAACGGTACCTCAATTGGTCAAGACGGAACCACTAACGACCTGACGCCTACGCTGCAAGGGCACGCTGAGCATGGTCACCTGTCAATACTGCTTATCTACGCAAACACCGTGCTTATCGGTTCAGCGCAAGTTGACGAGAATGATAACTGGACATTTACCCCGCCAGCTGATTTTGAAATGGATTCAAGCTACACCTTCCAGGTGCTGCTGAAGAACCCAGGCGGTAGCTCTATTATAATCGCTATGCCATTCACCATCTCGGAAACCAGTGAAGCGACAGCGCCAGACAATTTGCCACATCCGGGCGATACCGGGGATCTGGATATTATCGGCCTTGTGGATGACTTTGGTCTGCACCAGGGTACGGTTTCAGACAATGGTGTTACCGACGATCTGACGCCAACCATTGAAGGTACCGTACTGCACGGTGGTGGTCTGTATCTTCATATTTATGCGAATACCTTATATTTAGGCTCCACTAGAGTTGATGATAATGGCCATTGGTCGTTCGACGTTTCTGAACTGCCACCTGATTCCCAATTCACCATCCAGGCACTGTTTGTGAACCCAGGCGGTAGCGATACCTTTATTGGTTTACCTTTCGTCTTTAGCACTGGATTTGACTACAGCGCTCCTGTTATCACCAATGTCAGTGATGATTCGGGTATCTATACGGGCGAATTGGCTAGCGCGCACCCAACCGATGACACCACGCCAACCTTTACCGGTACTGCTGATGCCGGAGCCACCGTCAATATTTATGATGGTGACACATTCCTGGGTGCCGCGGTTGCTTCCCCGGATGGTATCTGGACGTTTACGCCTCCTAAGCCGTTGTCTGGCGATGGTCAGCATCTTATCTCGGTAACAGCGACTGACGGCACAAACGAAACCGTGCATTCCGATCAGTTTATTGTTGATCTGGATACCGTCTGTGGCACGCCGGTCATTGCGGGTATTACAGATGATCAGGGCGTTGAAACGGGTGATGTTGCCAACGGCGGCAAAACCGATGATATGCAGCCTCTGCTCCACGGTACGGGTGAAGCGGACAGTCTGATTACCATTTTCATGTATTCGGCAGCTGAAGATAAATCAGTTGTTATTGGCTCTGTTACAGTGGCCGCGGATGGTTCCTGGGAGTACCAGTTCACTCCCGAGCAGTCCCTGTCGATCGGTGAAAATGTGTTCCACATTACCGCGGTGGATGTCGCAGGCAACCAGGCTGCAGGCAGTGACTACACCGTTGTCGGTGTTGACACCAACCAGGATGACACCACTATCCCGGATGCGACCACTATCACAGTGACCGATAATGTCAAAGGCGGCGTAGTGGGGGCACTGGAAGAGGGTGGCCTCACCAACGATAGCCATGCTGTGATTTCCGGCCAGGCAACTGCGGGTGACAAAGTCATTATCTCCGATCACGGCGCAGAGATTGGCACTGCCATTGCGGGTGCTGATGGAAACTGGTCGTTCACGCCAAAAGATCCACTGGCTGACGGCGAACACGAGTTCACCGCTGTGGTGGTTAACCAGAACAATGGTGCTGAAAGTGCTGTTTCCCCTGCATTCGACATCACGGTAGATACCGTTGTCGCGCCTCCAGTGATCACTGTAGCTTTCGATGATGTCGGCGTTCAGACGGGTTACGTCGCCAACGGCGGCAAGACAGATGATACGACTATCACCTTTGAAGGTACCGGTGAGCCTAATGGCACCATCATTTTGTACCAGATTGGTTCACAAGGCAGGACCATCAGAATTGGTCAAGCGGATGTTGATAGTGAGGGCCACTGGACGTTTGAAAATAAGGACGGTATCCAAGGGCTCTATGTATTAGGAAATCATACTTTCTTTGCTGAGCAGTATGATGAAGCCGGTAACCGAAGCGGCAGAAGTGACTACTTCATCCTTAACAATGTAAGCGCGGACAAGGATGACACCTCCACGCCGGATGCATCGACCAGCCAGGTATTACTGGATGACGTAGGGAATATCACCGGGGCCATTCATGAAAATGATACGACCGATGATAACCTGCCAACGTTTGAAGGTGAGGCGGCTGCAGGCACGACGGTGTTCATTTCCGACAATGGTGCAGTGATTGGTTCTGCTCGTGTGAGTGAGGACGGTAAGTGGAGCTTCACCCCGGACAAACCGCTGGCTGATGGCCAACATAGCTTCAGCACCGTGGTTCGCAATCCAAACAATGGCAACGAAAGCCCGGCCTCCGATGCTATCAACTTCATCGTTGATACTGCGGTACCAGAAGTGGCGATTGTCAGCGTGGCGGATGATGTTGATCCGGTGACGGGTGACATTGCCAACAATGGCGCAACTAACGATGCAACGCCAACCCTGAACGGTACGGCAACCGCCGGTGCGCTGGTCAATATCTATGACAACAACGCCCTGATCGGTACTGCTATCGCGACGGCTGAGGGCAAATGGACATTCACCCCGAAAGATGCGCTGGCGGATGGTGAGCATGACTTCACCGCCACTGTCGTGACGGCAGCCGCGGGCGAAAGCGCCCAGACTGATGCCTGGGTGGTTAACATTGATACCTCTATTCCGGATCCGATTGACATTACCACTCCGGATAACCTGGTTGTGTTCGATGACATTCCGGCGATTACCGGTAACATCGACAACGGCGGCGTGACCAACGATGCGAACCCGGACTTCTCCGGTAAGAATCAGCATCCAGGTGACATCATCACCATTCTTGACCACGGTGTTGTCCTGGGCACAGCCGAGGTACAGGCAGACGGTACGTGGACGTTCACTCCGGATAAAGCGCTGGCAGAGGGCGAGCATGAAATCACGCTGACGGCAACGGATGCAGCGGGTAACGTGAGCGATGAATCTGCAGCGTTTGACTTCACCGTAGACACCGTTATCCCGGATGCCACTACGGGTGATGTGCTGAGTGATGATGTTGGACCGGTTACCGGAACTATCACCGACGGTACGACCACCGATGATAATCTGCCGACCTTCAACGGTCAGGGTGAACCGGGTACCACGGTCCAGATTCGTGATAACGGTGAGGTTATCGGGACTGCGGATGTCGGACCAGACGGCACGTGGAACTTCACGCCAAATACCCCACTGGCTGACGGTTCGCACAGCTTTGACACCGTGGTGGTGGATGGCGCAGGTAACGCAAGCACGGCCTCCGATGCTATCAACTTCATCGTTGATACTGCGGTACCAGAAGTGGCGATTGTCAGCGTGGCGGATGATGTTGATCCGGTGACGGGTGACATTGCCAACAACGGCGCAACCAACGATTCAATGCCAACCCTGAACGGTACGGCAACCGCTGGTGCGCTGGTCAATATCTATGACAACAACGCCCTGATCGGTACTGCTATCGCGACGGCTGAGGGCAAATGGACATTCACCCCGAAAGATGCGCTGGCGGATGGTGAGCATGACTTCACCGCCACTGTCGTGACGGCAGCCGCGGGCGAAAGCGCCCAGACTGATGCCTGGGTGGTTAACATTGATACCTCTATTCCGGATCCGATTGACATTACCACTCCGGATAACCTGGTGGTGTTCGATGACATTCAGGCGGTTACTGGTAACATCGCCAACGGCGGCGTGACCAACGATGCGAACCCGGACTTCTCCGGCAAGAATCAGCATCCAGGTGACATCATCACCATCCTTGACCACGGTGTTGCCCTGGGTACAGCCGAGGTACAGGCAGACGGTACGTGGACGTTCACCCCGAAAGATGCGCTGGCAGAGGGCGAGCATGAAATCACGCTGACGGCAACGGATGCAGCGGGTAACGTGAGCGATGAATCTGCTGCGTTTGACTTCACCGTAGACACCGTTATCCCGGATGCCACTACGGGTGATGTGCTGAGTGATGATGTTGGACCGATTACCGGAACTATCACCGACGGTACGATCACCGATGATAATCTGCCGACCTTCGACGGTCAGGGTGAACCGGGTACCACGGTCCAGATTCGTGATAACGGTGAGGTTATCGGGACTGCGGATGTCGGTGCAGACGGCACGTGGAACTTCACGCCAAATACCCCACTGGCTGACGGTTCGCACAGCTTTGACACCGTGGTGGTGGATGGCGCAGGTAACGAAGGCACAGCCTCCGATGCTATCAACTTCATCGTTGATACAGCGGTACCGGAAGTGGCGATTGTCAGCGTGGCGGATGATGTTGATCCGGCGATGGGTGACATTGCCAACAACGGCGCAACCAACGATGCAACGCCAACCCTGAACGGTACGGCAACCGCCGGTGCGCTGGTCAATATCTATGACAACAACGCCCTGATCGGTACTGCTATCGCGACGGCTGAGGGCAAATGGACATTCACCCCGAAAGATGCGCTGGCGGATGGTGAGCATGACTTCACCGCCACTGTCGTGACGGCAGCCGCGGGCGAAAGCGCCCAGACTGATGCCTGGGTGGTTAACATTGATACCTCTATTCCGGATCCGATTGACATTACCACTCCGGATAACCTGGTGGTGTTCGATGACATTCCGGCGATTACCGGTAACATCGACAACGGCGGCGTGACCAACGATGCGAACCCGGACTTCTCCGGTAAGAATCAGCATCCAGGTGACATCATCACCATCCTTGACCACGGTGTTGCCCTGGGCACAGCCGAGGTACAGGCAGACGGTACGTGGACGTTCACTCCGGATAAAGCGCTGGCAGAGGGCGAGCATGAAATCACGCTGACGGCAACGGATGCAGCGGGTAACGTGAGCGATGAATCTGCTGCGTTTGACTTCACCGTAGACACCGTTATCCCGGATGCCACTACGGGCGATGTGCTGAGTGATGATGTTGGACCGGTTACCGGAACTATCACCGACGGTACGATCACCGATGATAATCAGCCGACCTTCGACGGTCAGGGTGAACCAGGTACCAAGGTCCAGATTCGTGATAACGGTGAGGTTATCGGGACTGCGGATGTTGGAGCAGACGGCACCTGGAACTTCACGCCGGAAACCCCACTGGCTGATGGTTCGCACAGCTTTGACACCGTGGTGGTGGATGGCGCAGGTAACGAAAGCACAGCATCTGATGCTATCGGCTTTATCGTTGATACCATTGGGCAGACTGTGTCCATCGACAGCGTCGTGGATGATATTAACCCAGTCACCGGTGAGATTGAGAATGGTGGTTACACCAACGATCAACTGCCAACGCTGAACGGTACGGCAACCGCCAATGCGTATGTTAATATCTACCTGGATGATGTGTTCTTGGGGACTGCTGGGGTGAGTGCTGATGGGAAGTGGAGTTTCGACGTTCCTATCAAACTGGCCGACGGTGAGCATACCTTCACCGCAACGGTTGTGACGGCCACTTCCGGTGAAAGCACACAGACTGATCCATGGATCGTCAACGTCGATACTATCGCTCCGGGTCCGATTGACATTACTACTCCGGATAACCTGGTGGTGTTCGATGACATTCAGGCGGTTACTGGTAACATCGACAACGGCGGCGTGACCAACGATGCGAACCCGGACTTCTCCGGTAAGAATCAGCATCCAGGTGACACCATCACCATCTTTGACCACGGTACTGCCCTGGGCACAGCCGAGGTACAGGCAGACGGTACATGGTCGTTCAAGCCGAAAACCGCGCTGGCAGAGGGCGAGCATGAAATCACGCTGACGGCAACGGATGCAGCGGGTAACGTGAGCACAGCCTCTTCACCGTTCGACTTCACTGTTGATACTGTTGCACCAGATGCGGCTACTGGCGTTGTCATCAACGATGACCAGGGGGATAAACAGGGTATTGTTGTTCCAAATGGCGCAACTGACGATACAATGCCGACCATTGATGGGCAGGGTGAACCTGGCACAACGGTTATCATTAACGATAATGGTGAATTCATTGGTACTGCCATTGTCAATGAGGATGGTAGCTGGAGCTTCACGCCAGATAAACCGTTGGATAATGGTCAGCATTCGATTGACACGGTTGTTGTCGATGAGGCTGGTAACCAAAGCGGTAATAGTGAACCGGTTAAGTTCGCTATCGTTAACGAAGGCTCGATGAACTTTGAAGGTCTTCAAAACCAGAACCTTGAGTTGAATCAAACGATTACGCTGGACAATGGCCTTTCGTTAACCAGTCTCGACTTGGGTGTTGATGGCCACGGCTATTACAACAGTATTACCGATGTCGGCCTCTACTTCTTTGGTCCGGATAGCTTCGGTTTCGAAAACCTGCAGTTGCTGGGTAATTCCGTGACTAAATTGGACTTTGGTGGTGAGACTAACTCTGTAAGCCTTGATGTATCGAGTGTTACAGGCCCTGGTGGTATCGTTACTTACTACGATGCTTCAGGTGTTGAGCTTTGGCACAATGAAATTCCTCTGGCATTGGAGAAAGATACGGCCACTGTTTCCTGGGAAGTTCCAGAAGGCAGCAACCTTATCTCCTACATCACTATTACAGTGGGTCCAGAAACAGGTAACTCACTGATTCGTGTGGATAACTTCACATGGGGTGATACTCAGGTTGAGCCAACTGCACTGCAGTCTGCCCATACTGATGCGGTAGCACCTCTTGAGGCTGATACCCTGGCGGTTGATCACAACCTGGCGGTAGACAACACGCATCAGGCCGGTGGTCATCTGGAGTTGTCGGTGAATGATGTCCTGAGCCACAGCGAGCAAAACCTCTTCATCAATGATGGCAAGCAACAATTCGCTGTCACAGGTGAAGCCGGTGAGCAGGTTCAGCTGAACGGCGTGACAGAAGATAGCCTTGCACAGCATGGTTCTGTTACCAGCGGCGGCGTAACGTATGACGTTTACTCTGTCTCTGGCCACGAATCTACTGAACTGCTTGTTCAGCAGGGTTTGGAACTGCATACCACTGCGTAGTAATGAATAGTATTATTTAATACTCTGACAATGCCGGCATATTTTTGCCGGCATTTTTTTTGCTATTCATTAAAAATTAAAGTGTCACTTCACAACACCTAATGCGTATTCTTCCTTGACCGAATAGATGCCTGCGACGTCATTTTCTCATTCATGTCATTTCCCTCAATGATAATGCTATCCTCTTTGAGAATGGCTCAAGCTCATTGTTTCCACCAACGAGCTATTACAGCCATTTATTAGCGCATTCTTTTTTGTTTTTTGTGTTCAACTCAACGGCTAATTGTTGATTTAAAGGAGAGTAGTCAGATGGATATTCTGAATAGTAGCTCACTGAGTAACATCCATAAAATTTTCCCTGAACTCACCACGTGGCAACTGGAAATTATTATTCTTTATTCTTCCGGCTTGTCACAAAGCGAGATAGCAAAACTAAAAAAGATAAGCAAACAGGCCGTTTCTAAGGCCTTAAATGAAAGTAAAAAAAGGTATCGACTGGAAAAAGTAGAGAGTATCAGGTATGTCTTTATCGCACGGAGGCTTTCGGTGATTCCTTTTTAAAAATTGCCAGCAGTTTTGCGCGATTTTCTTTAGTTCATGCTCATCGATGCGCTTATCGGTAAGGTTTGAAACAGAGGTAACTCATTTGATAAAATTCGTTTCATTCACGTCGTGCCTTATGTTGTACGGTATCCTGCCCGCCATCATTGCTGGCATCCGTCTTTGATGCCGCTCGTCAGACGCGGCACATCCCGCAAGGTAACCTAAGGTCGAGCCATTTGAACAATAGCTGGCCTAACATCCCGCATAAATTGATTTCAGTCAATTTATGGTTGACATATAAGATGAAGAGATATTTTTTATTAATGAATTCAATATGTTTTGACTTTTTTTTGATCGTTGTTTTCAACCGAAAGGGTGCGCTACCATATAGTCGGTTAGTTGGTTTAAAAAATATTTCTAAAATTGAAAGTATTTTTAGCCACAGACCAAAACTCTGCTTTGGATAGAAAATATAGAGGTTTAACTTCGACGATGGTGATGAATGTGATGAATGTGATGAGTCAGAAATACATGCACACTCGAAGTGTAAAAATATGTTCAGATGTCAATTTGCTCATGGAGGGAGTGATTGCACTGTTATCAAATGTTCAATGTGATGATATTAATAAAATTAACGACAGAATCAAGGAGGTTCGTTCGATTTTGAATGCGGCAGGGGCTATGACGACCCCAGAAGATATTTTTTCGAGGATTGTTGATATTGAAAGTAATATTTATGAGCGGATGTCTGTGTTGGAGGATGAGTGCCGTATTTTAAAGGAGGTAAGTTGTGAGTTAAACGACCTATCGTCTGAATTGAACATGTTATGTTATGAATAATAATCGCTCCACTCTAAAATATGGGCGCTGTACGTTTAGTTTGATATGATGGAAATCTTATTTCATAAACTACATCCAGAGGGAAATTAATTATCCCTCTGGACTTTAATTACCTGTCACTTCCTCACTTCTCCTGCCTACTATTCTATTAGATAGAACTGCATCTTTGACATTTCTTTTATTAAAAAAGAAATTTTCACAGCGGCGGCCCCATTTGAGCGGTACGATAGGCTAGCCTTCAAAGCCATCATAACGATTAAAGTTAAGGCGGGGGTGATGACAGAGAGGGAAAACAATGTTGGTGCAGCATATTGCCCATATGTATTCGAATTATATAAACCCCCTCTTTCATTAAATAAAAATCTAGTCATTGCTTTCAATTCAATGAGGATGCGACGTGGACATTATTGAACAGATTACTGATTCCCTGCCGAAGAAAGGGATTAATGCTAAAGATGTCAAAGAGATAATAACCTGGGTTAGATACCTGGGAGGGATTAAGTCTCTTACGTTACGTTTCGAAATTGCCGGTTTAGGTTTGATCATGGACTCCTGGCTCAGTAAAAAACAGAACTCAGCAATAAGCAGTGAACAGATCCAGGATGTCTTTGGGATGGTGGATTTATATTCTCTGGCCACAAGCATCGGACGAACTCTTGCCGGCACGGCAGACATGCTGGCAAGCTCCTTGCCTGTGGTTATTGAGCATATTAACGCGGCGAGTGTCCTTAAAAAGCAGCAGCGCCGCTTCCCCATCGTGCTGAAAACCTTCATGAGCAAAATGTTCACCTGAACGATGTCATTCCCCAGGGCTGGGAAATCGTATTGTGCTATTAAGGTTTTACCTTTGTGATTGATTGGTATTTTCGTTCATGACTCAAGAATTGTCGTATTGATTTAGATCAATAAAGGCGTAATATTCCGCCATCTTGTTCATTAAGGTGTAACGAAATGCCCAATCAGTACTTTTGGATCAATCATAATGGCAGCAAGGAGATCGCTGTTTTTTTACCTGAGTTAATCGAGGATGTGACAACCGGTGAGTCCATTTTCGGTATGTGGAGACTGGCCTCCGATCCAGATGAAGTATTGTTTCTCCACGAGATTCAGGTTTTGTCTGGCCCATTAACTCCGCCGGTCTGAATATGACGACCTATGCAGGGCATCTCATAATATAGGGTGTCAGGCTTGATGATGTTCACGTAAGGGAATTCCCAGTGGACGTCACACCCAGTGATATTAAGAGGATTCCGGTGATCTGTGAGTGGATCCCACAAATTAAGTCAGGATATAATAAAATTATCCGGCCTTAAGAACCGGGCCTGAGTGTCATCTTAAGCACCCCGTTCCTCCCCCGAAGTGGGAACGGGGTTTTTTTATTTTTTTGGGGGGCTGATTTTTGTCAAAAAAAAAAGGCCACCAGGTTATCTGGGGCCAATTAAAAATCCTTCTTTCGCGATTCTTTTTTTATACGTGGTGTCGTGATGCAAGATGTCGTAATACATTCTGAGAGATAGATCTGTCACCTCGCTAGTACCAGACTGCTCCGTGTATTCCGACGTGAAATACATTACCATCGTATACGGGATATGGGTATTGAATTAACTATTTAAAAAAATAGAAAATTGAAGGCCATTTCTTATCGAGGTCCAGACTGTTTTACTGCTGCCGATTAATTAATCTATTGACGTAAATACAGCGTTTACCGCCTGGAGTGACCCTGCATTCAGGAGACGCTCCAGCCTGTCATCATCACTGATCAACCTGTTGAATGTCTCGAGCAACGAAATGTGCGAAAGGTTCTTGGTAGGCACCAGGATGATGATGATCCGCGGCATAAACATCACCCCGGGCAAATCAAAACTCAGCGGGGATTTGAGTTTCAGCACTGACAAGGCGCCTTCAGTCACACCTAATGGTGGCGCGTCATGGAGCAGGAGGATGTCCGGTGTTAAGTAAGTAGTTATCCCTTCCCGCTCAATATTATTTACGATATTACGGACATACTTTTCATCAATGATTTCATTATCTCTCAGTGGTTTGGCGGCCTTACGAATCAACTGCCGCCAGGACGACCGGCTGGACGTAAAATTAACGAACAAGGCACGTGAGTTCACCGTCGGTGCCAGGGCCAACGTGCGGTGCTGCCTCTTCTGCATAAACTGGCTAATTATGGTACTGAATTCATGATGCAGTGCTGCTTTCAGTTGAGGGGCGAGCCGGTTGACAGAAGCCACCAACGTCTCCGTCAACTGGGAAATCTCGGTTGCTTCGATGTTGTGCTCCAGCATTAATCGCAGCTGCTGTTTGTCATTTTCGCTAAGCATGTGCAGCGTTTGAATAAATCGAACATGCGCTGGAAGCGGAATATCTAACGCAATGGTACTGACCACCAGACGAACATGTTCCCCCACGTCCTGTTGCTGAAGCTGGCTCGCAGAGACACGTTCAATATGCAGAGGTAGGATGGTCAAGTTGCGAAGCTGATTTTCAAGAATTGCCGTCGAAGAGAGCCCGCCTTCAGTAACCAGCAAAAGATGTTGTTCTGATGTCTCAGGCCGCCTGTCCATCCAGGCAGCAAAACTGATAACGACATAGCTCAGCTCATCATCACAAAAGAGGATTTGATATTCCTGTTCAAAGCTGACGATTATCCGTCGGCAGAGACGGAAAAGTAGCGGATAGCGAACCAGGATCTCCTCTCGCATCGCATTTTCGCTGGGCATCCCAAATAAACAGCGATGTATCGCTGGCCCCAAATGCGAAAAAAGCTGTGATTCGAGCTGTTCTGATTCCTGAAGATAAACGCCAGATAAAGCCTGAAACTGGATAATCAGTTGCCTGACGGCGCGCAATAGACGGACATCATTTTCAATGGAAATATGGTTTGGAATCAATCTTTTACTGGCGGAGAACAATAAGGTAAAAAACATCGTATTGCCCGATACCGCCTGAAGGCCAATCCTCTGACTCAATGAGGCATTCAGACTGGCAGCCACCTCACAGGCTAATTGATCTCTTAGAAACTGGGACTGTGCCGGGGTAAAGTGCGGAATATTGCCTGTGAGTGTATCGACAAGGCTGAACATGATCATATAGCGAAGCAAGCGCTTATCTTTATCGGAGAAAGCCCATTCGATACGCTGTTCAGCATGTGAAAGCTCTCTATCGACAATGAGACAAATGTCCTCGATGTCCAACCCAACCCGCTGTAAATGCGTAAACAGGGTCTGCATAATTCGATGTTCAGCCTGGTGGTCAGCATATTTCAACGCGTGCTGGAACATCTGCTGAATCGCCAGACGTAAAGCCAAATCGCTACCTTCAATGAAATAACCGTGTTTCTTACTCACTGACAAATTCAGGTTATGGTGCTGCAACTGCTGTTTTAATGACCTCAGATCGTCGAGTGTCGTGTTACGACTGACGCGATTGAGTTCGCTGAAATGTTGGGTGAAGGCGGGTTGTGTCCGACAGGCAAGGTGAAGAAGAATATTGTCGCGCCGTTCATCAGCGCTGTATCGGTAAAATCGGATATGGATCTCGCTGAGCTTCGCTAACACTTTTTTCGCATCATCTTCACTTAGCCTGACGCCACTATAAGCATCGCAATCCAGCGGCGAAAGACCCTCTGCGGCCAGCCAGTCGTTTATGCGTGTACGTCGGTAGTAGAAATTGCGCAGTGGCAGACCTATTCGCTCGCAGAGTGTTTTCAGCGGCATTCCAGGTTCTATCGCGACTTTTTTCAGAATCTCCACGGCAAGGTGATCGAGTTGCATTTTTTCTCCTGTAAAAACTGGCACCAGAGGTGCCAGCTATCCATAGTAGCAATTTACAGGAAGGACGGGAAAGGCAGGTCAGTTTCCGCTTCGAAGATGTCCGGGAAGCCGCGAGGGTGCTGGTATACGCGGCGATTACGATCTTGTGGATAGGTAAACTTCCCTCCAGGTTGCCAGATGAACGGTACAAACTGGTATTGCAGGCGGTGACGGCGCATTTCAAACAGCGTCAGGATTTCGTTGGTATCCGCCAGCATGTTGCACCAAATATCGTGATGGAAAGGAATCATCACATCCGTGCGCAACGCCTCACCCATGCGCAAAATGTCGATCGCAGTCATTTTGTCGGTAATACCGATCGGGTTCTCGCCAAAGGAACCCAGCGCGACGTCGATATGATGCTGCTTGCCATGTTGAGCGTACATATTGGAGTAGTGAGAATCGCCTGAGTGATAGATATTGCCGCCCGGCGTTTTCAACAGATAGTTCACCGAGCGGAGATCCATATCCGGGATTGTTGCGCCCTCATCAGCTAACGGTTTTGGCGGTTCGGTTATCAGAATGGTACGGTCTGACGACTCCAGCACCACTATCTCCATATCTTTAATTTTGATGGTATCGCCTGGTTTTACCACCCGACAACGCGCCGCAGGCACGCCCCACTGCATCCACAAATCAACGCACGCCTGCGGGCCGATAAACGGCACGTCCGGGGCGCAGTTTTTCAGGACGGCTGCCGCGACGTTGATGTCGATATGGTCGGCGTGGTAGTGCGTGGCCAGCACAGCATCGATCTCTTTAATTGAGAACGGATCGAGAACAAAGGTGGTGCTTCGAAGGTTTGGCTGTGCGATACGCGCACCGCTCATACGCGCCATTTGATGGCTCGGCTTCATATTGGGCAGATTTTTTTTACGCTTACCGGTGCCACACCAAAAATCAATACTGACATTGGCATTCCCAGGGGTTTTCACCCACATACCCACACAACCTAGCCACCACATTGCAACCGAGTCAGGTGCGACGTTTTCGGCACTGATTTCGTCATTCAGCCAGGTTCCCCATTCCGGGAAGGTATTTTGCACCCAGGATTCACGGGTAATTTCGTTTACATGACTCATGATGGTCTCCTCACACTTCGCTGGAATGGGCAATGTTCTGGAAGGCGATAGCCGCTTCGCGGCAGTCAGTCGCATTCAGAATGGCGCCGCCAACAATGGCGACAGCCGGGTTAAGTTGCTTTTTGATGACGGGCAGGGTGTTGAGGTTAATCCCCCCTGCCAAAGAGACAGGCAGTCCTGTCACCTCACGCACATCGAGGAATTCGCGGAAAGCTTCTTCTGGGTCGTCACCGCAGTCGGCATTCTTGTGAACGCAGAGTTGCGTGGCCCCCAATGCTTTTAGCTCTTTTGCGCGCTGAACCGGATTAGGAACAGATTGCAAATCAAAGACCACGGTGGCGTTATTTTCGTTGGCGATTGCCAGCACCTTTTTTACCGCTGTGTCGCTGGCGACAGCCAGCATCGAATAGTTTTCCGGCGCGCATTTTGCCATCAGTGTCGCTTCACGCTCCGGGCCATCAATGATTTTCATATCAAGAAACAACGGCTTATTCGGGCAAATGGCACGAATGTCTTGTGCAATCTGAATGCCACATAGCTTCAGCAGTGACGTACCCACCTCGATAATATCGACATAGGGCCCTGCCGCGCGTACCACATCAAGTGCCCGATCTCTATCGAGTAAATCGAGAGCCAGTTGAATTTTCATTGCCACCTCCATGACAGTTACAGCACCAGACCGAAAGCGGTGCCAACAAATTTGAGCAGATATAACAGCGGTAGCCAGACCAGAGTGAAATCGATGTTGGAGAACATCAGCCCGGAACCAAACAGAGAGCCCATCATTGGGTAGAGCAGAATAACGCCGGCATGCGCGATGATGCTGGTGACAAAGCCTGCGGCCAGCGCACCCTTGTAGCCCCCGTATTTATTGCCAAATACCCCCATAGTGCAGCCATCAAAGAACATGATTATCGGGCTTGGGAAAACAATAATCGGGCATTTGAACAGGATGGTTGCCCCCATCACCAGCAACGCCCCGGCGACAGATGCAATGAAGCCCAGCATCGCGCCTGTCGGCGAATATGGGAACAGCGCAGGGCAATCCAGGGCGGGCACAGCGTCCGGCAGCAGGCGATCCGAAATTCCCTTAAATGCCGGAACAATCGAGCCGATAAACATGCGTACACCGACCAGCAGGATCACCACGCCAGCGGTAAAGGTCAGGCCCTCCATTAATAGCCAGACGACCCAGTTGGTTTTACCACTCAGTTGACCAATACCCTCGGCACCGACAGCCAGACCAATCCCCAGAAAAATGAGCGGCATCAGGAAGGAGAGAGAAATGGTGTTATCACGGAACATCGCCAGAAATCCGGGCAGCTTCATCTCTTCGGCATCCTGCTGCGGATCACCGCATACTTTCGCGATACGACTTGCCACCCACGCTCCTACCTGTTGGTTATGACCCAGTGTCAGGTCGTCTCCAACGAAGTGCTGAGCAAGGACGCGGGTAATGGCTGGGGTGATCGTCCAATACAGCGCACAGAGTACTGCGCCAGTAATAATCAGTGGGAAGCCTGACAATCCCAGGGTTCCTGGAAGCGAGACCACCATAAAGGTTGCCAGAAAAAGCTGAATGTGAACCGTCAAGAACACGTTTTTGCAGCGTTTGAACGGAATCATCCAGACGAACAGAAGATGGATCAAAAAGCCGAGAATGAACGTCATAGTGACGTCATTAGCAAAGTGCAGCATCGCCACACCAAATGCCGCTTCGTTAGCGGGTAACACGCCCTGAATACCGAGCGTGCTGTTCAGTTTCCCCATTATGGGGGTCAGAGATTTCAACAGTGTGCCCGAGCCGATGGTGATGACCAGTAAACCAATAATGGTTTTGACTGTGCCATCAATCACTTCGCTGGCTTTCTTTCCCTGAAGAATCAGCCCTGTCAGCGCGATAAGCCCGAGGAATAATGGTGCCTTATCGAGCAACTGAAAAATAATAAAATCAACAATATCCTTCATGGTGGTTTCCCTCTAAGGCAGGTTGTTACGCCAGATTTTTGAGGTAATCGCCAATGCTGCTTTCGATTTCAACTTTGCGCACAAAGTTAGTCAGCACGATGGTTTTGCTCTGTACTTCCGCAGGCATATTGGCCGCTAATTCACGGGTCGTAACATACAGGTCAGCAGGCACGCTGCGCACGCTGCCCAAATCACAGGTATCCACAGTGGCGGAGAGATCCATGTTTTTCAGCACCTGTTCGATGTTCATCTTGGCAATCACACTTGAGCCAAGGCCCATGCCGCATACGCATACAATTTTCATCTTCAAACTCCTTCTTCAACGCGATTAATGGCAAGCCAGACGTCGTTGCTATCTGCACAATGCTTTAAAAATTTGATGTTCTCTTCGTTATCCAGGAATTCCACTAAACGCGAAATAATCTGGAGGTGATTGTTGCTATCGGTTGCGCAAAGGCCGAACACGAGTTCAACCGGATCGTTCTCTTCGCTTCCGAAATTAATAGGCTCCACAAGCGTCGCAAGACTGAGACCGGTTTTAATGACGCTGGGAGCCGGTCGGGAATGTGCCAGCGCGATACCCGGCGCTACCACGATATAGGGACCAAGAGTCTCCACCGCATGGATCATCTCGTTGGTGTAATCTTGCGTTGTGTAGCCATTTTTAGTCAGCAATCCACCCGCAAGTTGAATGGCGTGACGCCAGTCGTTTGCCCTGACGTTCAACGCAATATTTTCTTTGGCAATAATGTTGTTGGTCATCGCTAGTGTCCTATGCATCTGTCTGAGCACAGGTTATTACGGGAAAATGGCAATAAAAAAACCAATTTGCCGTCACTGAGGTGTCAACAAATTGGACTCAGCCTGCGGAAAAAGCGGTTTTTTGGCGAGGGAGGTCACAACTCCCCCCCCTTCACCGCGTCATGGTTAACGCTAAACGGGCAAAACATAGGGGGGAGCGATGAATAAAAGTTTGAAGGGGATCAAATTATGGCTATGGGCAAAACAAACCTTACTCCTTGGCAGTCTCCACGTTGGTGAAGGTGTCATTCACGCCTTCCCGCTCGTGACGCGCAATCCAGCGATAGCACCCGGCACTGAGGAACGCGCCAATAAACCAGCTGAAGTTAGCCACTTCGTGCAGTGCCGGAATAAAGCTTATGACCAGACACACCGCCACAGACGGCAGCAATGCGCCAATGGCTTTCGGGTTAAAGCCTTTTTTGTACCAGTAGCGTCCGGTCGGGGAGACGGTAAACAGATCGTCGACCACCACGGTGCCACGTTTAATCAGATAAAAATCGGCCAGCAGAATGCCGAACAGCGGGCCGATAAACGAGCCCAGCACGTCGAGGGTATAGTGAATCAGCTCCGGGGACTGGAACAGGTTCCACGGGGTCAGCAGCACGGAGCCAACGGCGGCAATCATGCCCCCGGTGCGGAAGCTGATTTTCTGCGGCGAACAGTTAGAGAAATCAAACGCCGGGGAGACGAAGTTAGCGACGATATTGATCCCGATAGTGGCGGTGATCATTGTCAGCAGGCCAATCGCCATTGCCACGCTATTGCCCACGTGACTCACGGTTTCAATCGGATCGGTTATCATGCGGCCAAACAGTGACTGCGAGCCGGAAACGATAATTACCGTCACGATAGAGAACAGCAGAAAGTTAAACGGCAGCCCCCAGCGGTTGCCCCGGCGAATTTCCTGCATACTTTTACCGTAGCGTGAGAAGTCGCCAAAGTTGAGCAGCGGGCCAGAGAAATAGGACACCACCAACGCGGTAGCGGTGATCATCTGCCAGGTTTGTTCCCCGGCGCTAAGCTGTTTGCTGGCGAGAGTAAACGAAATCCCGTCCAGGCCGGTCTGATACAAAATCCAGCCCGCCAGCGCCATCATCACGATGTAAACCGCCGGGCCCGCGATATCAATAAAGCGTTTAATTGCGCTCATGCCGTGCCAGAACACCAGCGCCTGCAGCACCCACATAATGCCAAAACAGATCCAACCCAGGTGCGACAGGCCAAGGAAATGGGCGGTGGTCAGTGAGGCGAGAGAAGGCCAGAACTTAAGCCCGACCAGCATCAGCGCATTTGCCGCCAAATAGGTCTGAATGCCATACCACGCAAAGGCAATCAGGCCGCGGATCACCGCCGGAATATTCGCCCCGAACACGCCAAACGCCTGGCGGCTAATAACCGCATACGGCACACCTGCCATCTGACTCGGTTTTGCCACCAGATTGGCGCACAGTTGCACAATACAGATCCCCGCCAGCAGACACAGCAGCACCTGCCAGCTGGCTAAGCCGAGGGTAAAGAAGCTTGCGGCCACCACGTAGCCGCCCATGCTATGTACATCGGACATCCAGAACGAAAAAATGTTGTACCACGACCAGCTTTGCTGGCGCGTGGGAGCCAGATCGTTGTTGGTCAGTCTTGGGCTGTAGCTCGATTTGTACTCTGGTTTCGGGTTTGGCATGAAATCTGCTCCTTTAAAAAACAGATACTGACGGAATGTCTGCAACTTTCGTTGCATGAATCGGGCCAGATTCAGTTATCAAGAAACAAATGGCTTTTCGGGGCGATAATTCGCGCAAATCAGGCGCTATTGATGCAGAGTGTGCATTATTACAGTGCAAATAATCATATTACTGCCCGGACGTGGTGCTACCCGGTAGGGCGAACAGTGAAGAGGAAGCAGCAACATGCCACAGTTGATTCAGGTGATTAATCCCAATACCAGCGTCGCCATGACCCACACCATCGGCGAGGCGGCACGCAGCGTCGCGGCCCCCGGAACCACCATTCTGGCGACCTGCCCGACGCAGGGCGTCGAATCCATTGAGGGTCATTATGATGAAGCGATTGCCGCGATTGGCGTGCTGGAACAAATCAAACGCGGCAAAGAGCAGGGCGCGCAGGGGCACGTGATTGCTTGCTTCGGCGATCCGGGGTTACTGGCGGGGCGTGAGCTGGCGAGCGGGCCGGTGGTGGGAATTGCCGAGGCAGCCATGCATATGGCGACGCTGGTGGCCACGCGCTTTTCCATCGTTACCACCTTACCGAGAACGGTGATCATCGCCCGTCATTTATTGCAGCAGTACGGCTTCGAACATCACTGCGCGGCCCTGCACGCCATCGACTTACCGGTGCTCGCGCTGGAAGATGGCACGGGTCTTGCTCAGATGAAGGTACGCGAGCGCTGTTTGCAGGCAAAACGTGAAGACGGCAGTGGGGCGATTGTGCTCGGCTGCGGCGGCATGGCGAACCTGGCCCGGGAACTGACGCAGGAGTTGGGGATCCCGGTGATTGATGGCGTCACGGCGGCGGTGAAAATGGTCGAATCGTTGGTGGCTCTCGGGCTTGGCACCAGCAAACACGGCGACCTCGCGTACCCTAATAAAAAGCCGCTGAGCGGAGGCTTCGAAATGCTGAGCTGACGACGGCGGCCATCTGATAAAGAGGTCGAATCAGTATGCAATCAGCAACGGATAAGCGCGTCTGGCATTTTAGTGAAAACTACCCTCGGGATATGGCGGGCTATGCCGGACAACCGCCTCATGCGCAGTGGCCGAACGGCGCCCGTCTCGCCGTCCAGTTTGTACTCAACTTTGAAGAGGGCGGCGAAAACCATGTGCTACACGGCGACAGTGGCTCGGAGCAGTTTCTGTCTGACATCATCGGGGCACCCAGTTTTCCCGAGCGGCACATGTCGATGGACTCCCTCTACGAATACGGTTCCCGCGCCGGGTTCTGGCGTATTCATCAGGAATTTCAAAAGCGCGGCTTACCGCTGACGGTGTTTGGCGTGGCGATGGCCCTGGCGCGTAACCCGGCGATCGTCGAGGCTATCAAAGCCGCAGATTACGACGTGGTCAGCCATGGCTGGCGCTGGATCCATTATCAGAATGTCGACATGCAGACCGAACGCCAGCACATGCAGCAGGCGATTGAAATCCTCGACGCGCTGTTCGACAAAAAACCGCTTGGCTGGTACACCGGCCGCGACAGCCCCAACACCCGCCGGTTAGTGGTAGAGCAGGGCGATTTTCTCTACGACAGCGACTACTACGGCGACGATCTGCCGTTCTGGACCACCGTTGACAGCAAACCCCATCTGATTGTGCCTTACACCCTGGACGCGAACGACATGCGCTTCGCCACCGCCCAGGGGTTTAACACCGCCGAGCAGTTTTATACCTATCTGAAGGACAGCTTTGACGTGCTGTATGAAGAAGGGGAAACCGCGCCGAAAATGATGTCGATAGGCATGCACTGCCGCCTGTTAGGCCGTCCGGGGCGCTTCCGGGCGTTGCAGCGTTTTCTCGACTATGTGCAAAGCCATGACGACGTCTGGATCTGCCGCAGAGAGGATATTGCTCGCCACTGGATTGAGCATCATCCCTGGTCCCCTCTCCATTAGGGAGAGGGTTAGGGTGAGGGGGAGACCGGTGGGGAGTAACGCCTCCGTCATCCCATCAAACTGACATGTGCCGCCACGATGCGCCAGCCGCAGGGGAATTTCACCCAGGTTTGCATCTGGCGGCCCACGCGCTCGCTGTTTTCACGGGTAAATTCAGTGCTTGCCACCGCCATCTCCTCGCCGTAGGCGGTGATCATCGTATGGCGCAGCAGCCGTTCCAGCCCTTGTGACGGGCGCGCACTGCGGAAATCGCGGATCTGCGCGATGCCGTACAGATTCTCCGTTGCTCCGAAGCGCACCGTGCGCGCATCCTCCCAAAACAGTTCATCCAGCACGACAATGTCGTTACTGATTAAGGCTTTTTCATAGCGATAAAACGCGGCGGTGACGGCTTCCAGCACCGCCGGGTGGTCAATGTGTTGCGGATTCATACGTCTTCCTGTTGATAAAGAATACCGGCCTGCTCCAGCTGCCAGGCGGCCTGCAAACACTGCGCTTCCTGCCACGGGGCGCCAATAATCTGCACCCCAATCGGGAGACCGCTGAGGGTTTTAAGCGGCACGGTCACCACCGGCAGGCCGAGAAACGAAATCGGCTGCGTCAGCATCCCCATGCTGGCTTTGGTCGGCAACTCCACGCCGTTAATGCGCATCGTCGCGTCGCCAATGCGCGTGGCGCTGCACGGTGTAGCCGGGGCCAGCAGCAGATCAAAATCGTTAAACAGCGGCAGCGTCCGGTCGCGAAACCAGGCCCGAAATCGCTGCGCCTGGGTGTACCACGCCGAGGGGGTCATCGCCCCTGCCAGCAAACGTTCGCGGGAGTTGGGTTCAAACCGTTCCGGCTCGCTGCGTAGCGTGGGCAAATAGTGATTGCCGCCTTCCGCTGCCGACAGCAAAAATGCTGCCGAGCGGGCAAGCGCCACTTCCGGCAGGTCGAGGCTGTCCGTTGCCCCGAGCACGCGCCCCACGCGAGCGACCGCCTCGTGGGCGGCTGCGTCGCTCCAGTTGTCAAACCAGCCCCCAAGCACCGCACAGCGCAGCCGGGTGGTTTGCGAAAAGGTGTCAGAAACCCGCGATACCTCGTGGGAAGACTGCCATTTGTCATCCGCGTCATGCCCCTGCATCGCATCGTAAACCCGCGCCAAATCGTCGGTAAAGCGCGCCAACGGGCCGATGTGATCGAGGCTGGCGACAAACGGATGGCTGCCCGACCGCGACAGGCGACCAAAGGTTGGTTTCAGGCCCAGTACGCCGCACAGCGAGGCGGGAACGCGAATCGATCCATTGGTATCGGTGCCGAGGGTAAAATTCACCAGCTTAGCCGCCACCGCCGCGGCAGACCCGCCGGATGAACCGCCTGCAATGCGTTGCAGATCTCGCGGATTACGCGTCGCGCCGTAGTGGCTGTTTTCGGTGGTAAACCCATAGGCGTAGGCATCCATATTCAGCGCACCCGCCAACGTTGCGCCCGCCTGCTGTAACCGTCGGATGGCAAAGGCATCGTCAGTTGCCGGAGGCTGGTCGCGGAACAGTTTCGCCCCGGCAAGCGTAGTCACCCCTGCGATATCAAACAGATTTTTCACCGCAAACGGCACCCCGGCCAGCGGCGGGAGCGCCTCGCCCCGGCTCAGACGCGTGTCGATGTCAGCGGCTTCGCGCAGCATCCGCGCTGCGGTCACCTCGGTGAAGGCGTTCACCTGCGGATTATCGTGCTCAATACGGGCTAACGTCTGCTGCGCCAGTTCGACGGCGCTGAACTGGCGGTAGCGTAAGCCCTGCTGAATGTCCCGAATACTTAATGTCATAACTGATACACTCCTGCGCCTTCCTGGCGGTGCGGTAGCGGGAAGGCCATCAAGGGGTCGGCGATCGCCGCAATCCGCTCGAGCTGAATCGCCAGTTCGGCCCGGCGCGGCGAATCAAGGGGAACCGCCAACAGCTGTTCCATCAGGTGAATGTATTGCGGCCAGTTAAATTCAGTGTCGTTCATCATCGCTCCTTAGAATCCGGCTGCGCTGCCGTTGCTGCGCGGATCGAATGCCCCTTCCAGCATGCCGTTGGGGTGACGCACAATCGCCCCGGCATGGCCCAGCGCTTCACTCATTCCGGGCAACCATTCCACGTCGTGGCCCTTCTCGCGCAGTGCCGTAAACGTCGCTTCACTGAAGCCACCTTCGAGTTTGAGGGAGTCCGTTGCCTGGCCCCAGGTGCGGCCAAGCAGCCAGCGTGGGGCGCAAACTGCCTCCTGCAACGGCATGCCCTGAATCACATGGCGGGTGAATATCGCCGCCTGGGTTTGCGGCTGCCCGTCACCGCCCATGGTGCCGTACACCATGGTCCGGCCGTCTTTCAGCCGCGCCGCCGCCGGATTAAGGGTATGGAACGGCTGTTTGCCAGGGGCCAGCGCCAGGAGATGATTGGGGTCGAGCTGGAACGCCGCACCACGGTTTTGCAGCAGAATGCCGCTTTCCGGCAGCACCACGCCGCTGCCAAATTCGTGATAAATACTCTGGATGAAAGACACCGCCAGGCCGTTGCCGTCGACAACGCCCAGCCAGACGGTATCCCCCGGGCCTTTGCCTTTGCCCCACGGCGCGGCACGGTGATCGTCAATGCTGGCGGCTAACGCCTGCAACGGTGCGCTTTCCAGCAGGCTTTGGACCGGGAGCGTGACGTGGCGCGGATCGGTGATGTATTTATCGCGCAGGCTAAAGGCCCGTTTGGTGGCCTCAACGATGCGGTGAATGGTCTGCACTTCATCGGCGTTGGCCATCTCCAGATGGTCGGTGATGCCAAGGATCGCCAGCGACACCAGCCCCTGCGTGGGCGGCGTCATATTGAAAATCTCGCCCTGCTGGTGGCTAAGTTTGAGCGGCACGCGACGCCGCGCGCGATGGCTGGCGAGATCCTGCCCGGTCAGCGGGCAGCCGGTCGCCTGAAACTCTTCTGCCATCAGCTGCGCCAGCGGGCCACGATAAAAACTGTCGAGACCGTCATTGGCCAGCCGGGTCAGGGTGCGGGCCAGACGCGGCTGACAAAAACGGCTGCCAGCGGTGGGCACTTCGCCGCGTTGTAAAAAGGTTCCGGCAAAGCCCGGCACACCGGAAAGTTCATGGTATTTGCCCTGCGTAGCGCTGGCCTGCGAGCGGGTGACCGGCATTCCGTCGGCGGCGTAGCGAATGGCATCGGCTAGCAGGCGGGAGAGCGGCAGCTGCCCGCCGCCGAGGCTGGCGGAGATCTTCAGCGCTTCATCCCAGCCGCTGATGGTGCCCGGCACGGTCAGCGCTGCTTTCGCGCCACGATGCGGAATGGCAGCGTGTCCGGCGTAATATTCCAGCGTCGCTAATGCGCCAGCGGCCCCGCTGGCGTCAATGGCAATCGGCTCGCCGCCTGGGGGCACAATCAGCCAGAAACCGTCCCCGCCGATGCCGTTCATGTGCGGATAGACCACGGCAATGGTGGCCGCCGCCGCGACCATCGCTTCGATGGCATCCCCGCCGTGGCGCAGGACCGAAAGTGCCGATTCGCTGGCGAGATGATGAGGGGTAACCGCCATGGCCCCCGGGGCCAGATTACTTTGCATGATTTTTGCTCCGTGGATGGTCTTCGGTGTTATCAGGCAAAAAACGTTCCAGATTGACGCCCGGCGTTGGCCTGTGTCAGCTTAAGTGAAACAAAAGTTGCAGGAGAGGGTATGCAGCAGCTCGATGAGCGCCTGAGGGCGTGCTTTAACGAATTGTCACCGCAGGAACAGCGCGTCGCGTCGTTCATCATGGATCATTTTGACGATCTGGTGAGCTATAACAGCGCCGAGCTGGCGCGGCTGAGCGGGGTCTCGAAGGCCACCGTCAGCCGCCTGTTCCGCCATTTGGGTTATGAGCGCTTCAAAGACATGCGCGACGAGCTGCGAACCCTGCGCCAGAGCGGGATGCCGCTGACCGGTGAACGCGATGCGGTGCAGGGTAACACTCTGCTGGCGCGTCACTATAAACAGGAAATGGCCAATCTGACGCAGTGGGTTAACGCCCTGGATGCCAGCCTGTTTGATGAGGTGATCGCCGCGCTGGCGAGCGCCGGGCGGGTGTTTATCGTCGGCCTGCGTAACAGCGCCCCGGTGGCGTTACACCTGCGCCAGCAGTTGATGCAAAGTCGCGGCAACGTCTGGCTGATGCCGCAGCCAGGCCAGACGCTGGCGGAAGACGTGGTGGATATCACCCCGGAAGATTTGGTTATTGTGGTGGCGTTCCGCCGTCGTCCGCGGGTCATTCGTCCGCTGCTGGAAGCGCTGCAGAGCCAGCAGGCGCAGGTATTGGTGATAAGCGAGCCGCAGGCCACCAGCATTCGCACCCGCTGCCGTTGGCATTTTGCCGCCCCGCTGGACAGCGTTTCGGCGTTCGACAGCTACAGCAGCGCCATGAGCTTGGTGAATTTGTTAGCCAATGCCTTGCTGCACAGCACGCTCAGCGAAGGTCGCCAGCGTATTCACCACATCGCCGACCTCTATCACACCCTGGACGAGCTGGAACAGCGCTGATGCCCTGTTATGGTGCAAATGCACCCGCGCAGGGTTCCGTTTTGATTCAGCGATGAGCGAAACATCCGCGATCGCCCGATGAAAAGCGAAAACGCGGGCTGGCACATTCGTTGCAAAAACGATATCAAAGAATCATTCGTTTCAATAACCGGTTTCCAGACCAAAGGATGTGTTCATGTTCGAGGTTCAGCCTTCTTCCGCTATTAACCCTCCGCACCGTTTGTTGATGGGGCCGGGGCCGATCAACGCCGATCCGCGAGTGCTGCGGGCAATGTCCAGTCAACTGATCGGCCAGTACGATCCGGTAATGACCGGCTACATGAATGAAGTGATGACGCTGTATCGCGGGGTGTTCCGCACTGAAAATCAATGGACCATGCTGGTGGATGGCACCTCCCGGGCCGGGATTGAAGCCATTCTGCTGTCGGCCATTCGCCCCGGCGATAAGGTGCTGGTGCCGGTGTTTGGTCGTTTCGGCCACTTGCTGTGTGAAATTGCCCGACGCTGTCGGGCTGAGGTTCACACCATAGATGTCCCGTGGGGCGAGGTGTTCAGCGCCCAGCAAATCGAGGATGCTATCAAGCGCGTTAAGCCGCGCCTGCTGCTGACGGTGCAGGGTGATACCTCGACCACGATGCTGCAACCATTGCAGGCGTTGGGCGAGATTTGTCGCCGCCACGGGGTGCTGTTTTATACCGATGCCACCGCGTCACTGGGGGGCAACGTGCTGGAAACCGATGCCTGGGGGCTGGATGCGGTCTCTGCCGGATTACAGAAATGCCTCGGCGGCCCGTCCGGCAGCTCGCCGATCACCCTCAGCGCGGAAATGGAAGCGGTGATCCGCGCACGTAAATGCGTGGAGCAGGGGATCCGCACCGGGGATCATCAGGATGGTGAAGACGAGATGATCTGGTCGAACTATTTCGATCTCGGGATGGTGATGGACTACTGGGGTCCGGAGCGTTTGAACCATCACACCGAAGCCACCAGCATGCTGTTTGCCGCCCGCGAATGTGCGCGCATCATGCTTGAAGAAGGAATGGATAACCTGATCGCTCGCCACGAGCTGCACGGTCGCGCGATGCTGAATGGCATTCAGGGCATGGGCCTGGAAGTCTTCGGCGATATCCGCCACAAAATGAATAACGTGCTCGGGGTGGTTATCCCGGCGGGCGTGCATGGCGAGGAAGTGCGTCAGCGCCTGCTCAATGATTTCCACATTGAAATCGGCACCTCGTTTGGCCCCCTGGCGGGCAAAATCTGGCGTATCGGCACCATGGGGTACAACGCCCGGAAAGATTGTGTTCTGCAAACCCTGACCGCGCTGGAAGCGGTACTGAATCGTCTGGGCTTTGCCACCATCCAGGGCGCGGCAATGCAGGCCGCCTGGGACACTTACGAGGGGTGATTCATGCCACAGAACATCATGCCAATGAATGCCGAAGAGGCGCGTCTGGCGGCAGAACGCGTCATGGCGCGCAGCAACCAGCTGGCAGAAATCAGTGAAACCCCCGGGGAGCTTACCCGGGTTTACCTCTCGCCCGAACATTTGCAGGCCAACGCGTTGGTGGCGCAATGGATGAACGACGCGGGCATGACCGCCTGGCAGGACGCGGTAGGCAATGTCTGCGGGCGCTACGACGCGCAGCAGGAAGGTGCTCCCGCGCTGTTGCTCGGCTCGCATCTGGATACCGTCCGCAACGCCGGGCGCTATGACGGAATGCTCGGCGTTCTGACGGCGATTGAGATAGTGGCCTGGCTGAACCGCCACGATCGGCGTCTGGCGCAGGCCATCGAAATTGTCGGGTTTGGCGATGAAGAAGGCACGCGCTTTGGCATCACGCTGCTCGGCAGTCGGGGGTTGACCGGTAGCTGGCCGCCAGAGTGGCTGGACTGCTGTGATGCGCAGGGCATCAGCGTCGCGCAGGCGATGGTCAATGCGGGATTAGATCCGGCACGCATCGCCCACGCCGCCCGTTTACCGGAAGAATTTAGCGCCAGTCTGGAGCTGCACATCGAGCAGGGCCCGGTGCTGGAAGGCGAAGATTTAGCGCTCGGGGTGGTGACCGCCATCAACGGCGCCCGCCGCCTGAACTGCCGTTTTGACGGTCAGGCCGGACACGCCGGAACGGTGCCGATGGCTCATCGTCGGGATGCACTCGCCGGAGCCGCCGAATGGATGTTGGCGATTGAACAGCTCACCCAGGCCAGTGACCCCACGCTGGTGGCGACGGTCGGCACGCTGAACTGCCAGCCCGGTGCGGTGAACGTCATTCCCGGCAGCGTCACGCTCAGCCTCGATATTCGCAGCCCGTCTGACGACACGCGCGAAGCGCTGCTGGCAAACCTGCTGGAAAAAGCCCGGCAGATTGCCCAGCGTCGCGGCCTGACGTTCTCCCATGATATTTTCTATACTACCCCTGCCACACCGTGCGACCCGGTGCTCCAGACCACCCTGGCTCGCGCCTGCGACACTGTGCAGGGCAGGGCGCTCAGTTTGCCGAGTGGCGCCGGGCACGATTCAATGGCGTTAGCAGAACGCTGGCCGGTGGCCATGCTGTTTGTGCGCTGTGCGGGCGGGATCAGCCATCATCCGGCAGAGTCGGTTGAACAAGCTGACGTGGCGCTGGCCTTGCAGGCCTACAGCCTGGCGGTACAGGAGACAGCTCAGCCGGATGCGCTCCGGGCTTTCAACAGTGCCAGCGTGGCACAGGCCACGGGGATGATCGCCGCCTGCGTGGCGTTGCCGAAATGGCAGCAATCGCTGGTGGCGGGCCGACCCTATGCCAGCCTCGGCGCTATTTTGGAAAAGGCCGCTGCGCTCAGTGAACGCTGGCAATTGCCTGAGCTGGAATCTGCCCTACAGGCGCATCCGCGCATCGGCGATAAGCCCAAGGACCTGTCAGCCGAATCGTCGTTCTCGCGTCAGGAACAAGCCTCGGTCAACAGCCACGACGCCGCGCTGGCTCAGGCGCTGGCGCAGGGGAATGCAGACTACGAGGCACGATTTGGACGCGTCTTTCTGATCCGCGCCAAAGGGCGCAGTGGGGAAGAAATCCTTGCCAATCTCAACCAGCGGCTGAAAAATAGCGACGCCGACGAAATTCAGGAGGCGCTGCGTCAACTGCGTCAAATCACCCAGCTTCGTCTGGAAGGAGTATTCGCCCGATGAGCCATATTTCGACCCATATTCTTGATACTTCACTCGGCAAACCGGCGGCAGGGGTCGTGATCCGCCTCGAAAAGCACACCGCGACCGGCTGGCAGTGGGTGAAAGAAGCACAGACCAACGCCGACGGACGCATCGGCGCGATGGCCGAAGGAGAACTCGCGCCAGGCCGTTATCGGCTGACAGCGGAAATCGGCGAATGGTTTGCCCGGACCGGGCGCGAAACGCTCTACCCGAGTGCGCAAATTGACGTGACGCTACCCCGCAGCGGCGAACACTACCACTTACCGTTTTTGATTGCCCCGTGGGGCTGGTCGACGTATCGGGGATCGTGACATACGCCATTGCCTTGGCCTGTATCAGGAAATGGCGTGTCTAAGAAGTTCGGGATCGTATTCAACACCATTGCAAAAATGATATTTCGTCAAAATACTACGGCAGATTTGAGTGTTTTTATAAAAATGGAGATGTATTGATATGAGAAGAAAAATTAAAATAACTTAGAATGCAGTGCGAGTTAAAATAATAACTAAATATTCACATAACTAATAAATTAAAACCTTCTATCATTTGGCATTATAGAAATAGAAGGTTTTTTTGCATTTGACTGCCCATTAACGAAATTATGATGACGGTCACACTTGTATATCACCATGTGATATACAAGTACTTTGATACAGTGAGGTTATATAGGGATATAACATGTACCACAGTAATTTAATCATCAGCAGGATTGAGTCTGACAGAGCGTTGGCGCTTAAACTGGAACGTGCATTATCTGGAGTAAAGGACTTGGTTTCTGAACAGCTTAACACTATTGGCGACGGGGCAAGACGGTTAAGTTATTATGCCTCCTGCCTGACTGACAATTATGATGATGTGTGCATGAAGATGAAAGAGGAGGATTTCAGGTTTCTGTTAGGTATTAGTCAAATTTATAAAAACAGACAAATTATATCAGAAATGATACGGATTTACGTCGAGGACTTATTGCAAAGAAGAAATCCAGATAGCATAACATCGATACAACGTAACTTGATGTATTTGAATGTTAATGTCTCAAGTGGGCAGCTAACAAAAAGGGGGCTTGTTTATTCACTGACAAAATCGATATGTTTTAGTTTAAATATAAACACTTCAATTGATTTTGCATTGAGTAAGCTAATAACAAAGTATGGTGTGATAGGACTTAGTGGATTTGGTATGTATGGCGTATTTCAACATGCTGCTGAGTGTGCGGATATATTAAGATTGCGCTCACCACATTATTATGATTTATTATATGTGAAAAAAATTGAAATGATGTACTTTTTGATTGAGCCTGTCATAGATAAAAGTCAATATATAAACAAATCATACGCAAGTGATTCTGAGATCGCAAATTCTATAGCAAGAATGGTGAGGTCATGAAATTATTCCTCAAAAGATTTATTAGGTTTGAATGTGTTGATTTCCTCTTGAGTTATATTCCAGTATTCTTAATAATAATCATATCTTTGTTTGTAATAGCATATATTCCTGATTCTAAAGTTGCGATACCAATTATTGGGGTTGTTGTTATTGTTGTTTATGCAATAACAATGATAATTGCAAAATACATAAAATATTAAGGAAAGAAAATGTCAATTCCAGCATATATGTGGCTTACCGATGAAAAAAATACGCCAATTGCAGGGCCATGCTTAATGCCAACGCGTCTGGGGTCATTTGAAATAAAATCATTCACACATGGTATATGGATACCAGCGGATGGTAATACTGGAAAATTGACGGGTACGCGGCTCCACCAACCGATCACGTTCGAGAAAGAATTCGATAGGGCAACACCGATGCTCTACCGTGCGTTATGTGAAGGAAGAATACTAAAGAGCGCCACAATAAGGTTATATCATATTGTTGATGCGGGTATGGAAGTTGAATATTTTAATATAATGATGGAGAACGTTAAAATTGTATCCATAAATCCTCTATTAGCACCTACTGGGAATGTCAGTACGCATACAGAGGAAATTCAGATGCGTTACGAAACTATAACATGGCTAAATGTTGATGGGCATATAATTTATAAAGATTGTTGGAACGAAAGAACTACCGCATAACTCCATGAATATGTTGAAAAGGGATTATGTTTGGAATCCATTTATATTTTATTTCTATGCTCCATAATTCTGATCAACAATTCATCCGTATGCGGCCTGTTCCCAGGAATCAACATAGCCCTATGATTAACCAGACTGTCACTCGTCAACCAGCACTAAAATTTAAGCGCTTCGAGGAAAGAAGCGCTAATAGGGGTGAAATCAGAAGGGAAGTATCAACTGAGGGTAAACGCGTCGGCGTCCTGCCAGGCGGGAAATTTCTCTCGATAGTCGGTTAACGCCGTCAGCGACAGTTCGGCATGGATCAGCGTTGCCTGATGTGGTTCGGCGGTGGCGATAATTTCACCCTGCGGGTCAATCACCCGGCTATCGCCGCGATAGTGATGTCCGTTACCGTCGGTGCCGACGCGGTTGCAGCCAAGGACATAAGCCTGGTTCTCAATGGCGCGCGCGGTGAGCAGCGCCTGCCAATGCAAGGAACGCGGAGCTGGCCAGTTGGCGACGTACAGCACCAGATCGTAATCATTACGGTTGCGCGACCACACCGGGAAACGCAGGTCGTAACACACCAGCGGCAGAATGCGCCACCCGCGCCATTCAAACACCACGCGTTCATTGCCCGCTTCATAATGGTGATGCTCATCGGCCATACGGAACAGATGGCGTTTGTCATAGCGATGCACGCTGCCTTCCGGTTCCACCAGCAGGAAGCGATTCACTGGACCACGCTCGGTTTGCAGCGCGGCGCTGCCCGCCACCAGAGCGTTAGTTTGCTGTGCTTTTTCATGCATCCAGGCAATGACGTCTTCTTCCGGCAGCGACTGGACCGCCGCTTCCATCGCAAAACCCGTGGTGAACATCTCTGGCAGCACAATCACATCGCGTCCGTGGATTTGTTCCAGCTGTCTGTCGAAATGACGCAGGTTGGCGGGGCCATCCATCCACACCAGAGGTTGTTGTAACAGTGTTACTTTCAGATTGGGCACAGTTATAAACTCCCGATTGCAGGCTAACGAGTCACTGCTCTACCTTATCAGGATTTCAATAAAAAAAGCGGAGAAGATTCTCCGCTTTTAGGGCTGATAAGCAACGCGTCGCCGGACGATGAGGTTAGGGAATAACCTTATGCGGCTTCAACCTTGCGCACTTTCTCTGGCAGCTTTACCGGCTTAGTTGCCAGCGCGTCGGCGTCAAAGTCGTCAACGTTAATGCTGCGCAGACGGCTGGTTTCCGCTTTGATCAGCACATCCGCATCTGCCTGGTCGATAAGTCCTTTGGCCAGCGCGTTACGCGCCAGTTCATCGAGACGGGTGAACGGCAGGTTTTTACCCAATTCTTTGCAAATACGCTGATGAATCGGATCGGCTGCCATCACGTCAATCAGCGCTTCTTCCAGCAGACCCACCGGGTTGTGCGCGCTCGGCGTCAGATATTGACCGCGACCGATACGGGAACGGGTGGCGCTTGGAACCTGCAGGATTTTCGCTACGGCGTGATCCAGTTTGTCCGATGGGGCGGTGTAGTGACGCCCGGTCGGGAAGATAACGACGCGCATCATGCCCGCTACAAACCCGTTCGGGAAGTTACGCAGCAGGTCGTCCATCGCCTGTTCAGCCTGATGCAGCGCATCCTGAACGCCCCAGTGAACCAGCGGCAGATCCGCTTCGTTACGACCTTCGTCGTCGTAGCGTTTCAGCACCGCAGAGGCCAGATACAGCTGGCTCAGCACATCACCCAGACGGGCAGAGATGCGTTCGCGGCGCTTCAGGCTGCCGCCCAGCACCGCCATCGAGACGTCAGACAGTAGCGCCAGGTTGGCACTCAGGCGGTTCAGGTGCTGATAGTAACGACGGGTAGCGTCGTGGGTCGGCGTGCTGCTGGTCAAGCCGCGCGTCAGGCCCAGCCAGAAACTGCGCACTTTATTGCTGCCGACGTGGCCGATATGTTTAAACAGCAGCTGGTCGAACGCGTTCAAATCTTTATTCTGCGCCGCAGCCATCTCTTCCAGCACGTACGGATGGCAGCGGATCGCCCCCTGACCGAAGATCATCATGCTGCGGGTCAGAATGTTTGCGCCTTCGACGGTGATCGCAATCGGTGCGCCCTGATAGGCACGGGCCAGGAAGTTACCTTCACCGAGCATGATGCCTTTCCCGCCGGTAATATCCATCGCATCAATAATTGACTGCTGACCGCGATGGGTACAGTGGTACTTCACGATTGCCGACAGCACCGCCGGTTTTTCGCCGAGCATAATGCCGTAGGTAATCAACGACGCCGCAGCATCCATCACGTAGGCGTTGCCTGCGATACGTGCCAGCGGCTCTTCAATCCCTTCCATTTTACCGATAGAGATTTTGAACTGACGGCGGATGTGCGCATATGCCCCCGTTGCCATCGCTACCGATTTTACGCCGCCGGTCGAGTTAGACGGCAGGGTAATACCGCGGCCCACGGACAGGCATTCCACCAGCATACGCCAGCCCTGACCGGCCATTTTTGGCCCGCCGATAATGAAATCGATCGGCACAAAGATGTCCTGACCACGGGTCGGGCCGTTTTGGAACGGCACGTTCAGCGGGAAGTGACGACGACCAATTTCCACGCCCGGCGTACCGGTTGGGATCAGCGCACAGGTAATACCTAAATCTTCTTCGCCGCCCAGCAGTTTGTCCGGGTCAGAAAGTTTAAATGCCAGACCGAGCACGGTCGCAATCGGTGCGAGGGTGATATAGCGTTTGTTCCAGGTCAGGCGCATACCGAGAACCTGCTCACCCTGCCACTCGCCCATACACACCACGCCGGTATCCGGGATCGCACCCGCATCGGAACCCGCTTCCGGGCTGGTCAGCGCGAAGCATGGAATTTCCTGGCCGCGTGCCAGACGCGGCAGGTAATGATTTTTCTGCTCGTCGGTGCCGTAATGTTGCAGCAGTTCGCCCGGACCAAGGGAGTTCGGTACGCCAACGGTGATCGCCAGGATCCCCGACACGCCGGACAGCTTTTGCAGCACGCGAGACTGCGCATAGGCAGAGAACTCAAGGCCGCCGTACTCTTTCTTAATGATCATCGCGAAGAAGCGATGCTCTTTCAGATACGCCCACAGTTCCGGTGGCAGATCCGCCAGTTCATGGGTTATCTCGAAGTCGTTCGCCATACGGCACGCTTCTTCCACCGGGCCATCAATAAACGCCTGTTCTTCCGGCGTCAGGCGCGGCTGCGGATAGTTGTGCAGCTTTTTCCAGTCGGGATTACCCTGGAACAGATCGCCTTCCCACCAGGTGGTGCCCGCGTCGATCGCTTCTTTTTCAGTACGCGACATCGGCGGCATCACTTTGCTGAACGTCCGGAACACTGGCGCAGAAATCATCGCCTTACGCATCGGCGTCAGGTTTAGCGGCAGTAGAATCAGCGCCAGCGGAACCAGCAGCCAGATATTCCACAGGCCCGCGGCCGCCAGCGCACCGGTCCACACCAGCAGGATAAGGCTGCTGAGCAGCAGGTTAACCCGGTGATAAAAGAGCACCCCGAGTAACACGATGGTTGCAACAATACTCAAAATCATCATAAAGAAATGCTCCCTTGCTTGTAGGAGGTCTGACCACTTGTGATGATATGGTTGTAGTAGATGTGATTTCTTTTATCAATGTGTTTACAAAATAATTACAACCTGGCTCACACTGTTGTCGCTTTTGGGGGCACGGAAGATCAAAAGCCGCGGGGATAACTGAGGTGAATGCTTCTCGCTTTATCCGCTATCCGTTACACTGCTGGGGTTAAACATCTAAGCGGAAGGACACTCCTCATGTACCAGGATCTGATTCGTAACGAACTGAACGAAGCAGCTGAAACGCTGACCAATTTTCTCGCTGATGAAGCGAATATTCACGCTATCCAGCGTGCGGCAGTGCTGCTGGCTGACAGCTTCAAAGCGGGCGGGAAAGTGCTTTCCTGCGGCAACGGTGGCTCTCACTGTGACGCGATGCACTTCGCCGAAGAGCTGACCGGTCGCTACCGTGAAAACCGTCCGGGCTACCCGGCGATTGCCATTTCCGACGTCAGCCATCTCTCCTGCGTCAGCAACGATTTTGGCTATGAATATGTGTTCTCTCGTTACGTTGAGTCCGTTGGCCGTGCAGGCGATGTGCTGTTGGGCATCTCCACTTCCGGTAACTCAGGCAACGTGATTAAAGCGATTGAAGCGGCGCGTGCCCAGGGCATGAAAGTGATCACCCTGACCGGCAAAGACGGCGGCAAAATGGACGGTTCTGCCGACGTGGAAATTCGCGTGCCGCACTTTGGCTATGCCGATCGCATCCAGGAAATTCACATCAAAGTGATCCACATCCTGATCATGCTGATTGAAAAAGAGATGGTAAAAGCATAAGTGTTAGCGGGGGCTTGCCCCCGTTTTATGTGTACGCTCGTCATACTTTAAGCTGCAGGTGAGCTGGTTTGCCGCCTTCCTGCAGCTCGAATTATTTAGAGCGAGAGAGGTGAACTATGTGCGAACTGCTCGGGATGAGCGCCAATGTGCCAACCGATATCTGCTTCAGTTTTACCGGGCTGGTACAGCGCGGGGGCGGCACCGGGCCGCATAAAGATGGCTGGGGAATTACCTTCTACGAGGGTAAAGGCTGTCGCACATTTAAGGATCCGCAACCGAGCTTCCAGTCACCTATCGCCAAACTGGTGCAGGATTATCCGATCAAATCCTGTTCGGTCATTGCCCATATTCGTCAGGCGAATCGTGGCGAAGTGGCGCTCGAAAATACCCATCCGTTTACCCGCGAACTGTGGGGCCGTAACTGGACCTACGCCCATAACGGGCAGCTGACCGGCTATAAGTCGCTGGAAACTGGCCAGTTCCGTCCCGTTGGAGAAACCGACAGCGAAAAAGCCTTTTGCTGGCTGCTGCACAAGCTGACCAGCCGCTATCCGCGCACGCCGGGCAATATGAATGGGGTGTTTAAATACATTGCGTCGCTGGCAGATGAACTGCGGGAGAAAGGGGTGTTCAACATGCTGTTGTCGGACGGGCGGTATGTGATGGCGTTCTGCTCGACCCATCTCTATTGGATAACGCGTCGGGCGCCGTTTGGCGTGGCAAAGCTGCTGGATCAGGACATGGAAATTGATTTTCAGAGTGAAACCACACCGAACGATGTGGTCACCGTGATTGCCACTCAGCCGTTAACCGGTAATGAAACCTGGCACAAGATTATGCCAGGCGAGTGGGCGTTATTTTGTCTCGGGGAGCGCGTAGTTTGACGCCAGCTGCGAGCGGACTTCGTGACTCAGCGGCTTGCTGACGACGTAGCGTCCGCTCTGAACCGTCACCATCGGCGGTTTATGGGTCTGCTCGAAGTAGTCGTAACCCGGCTTCAGCTGCGCCCAGAAGTCTTTGTAGTAAGAGAACTTATGGCGCTGCATATTGGCGTCGGTCATGCGGAACGGATAGATGCTGACCTGCACGCTTGACTGGCCAAACACCAGCGCCCCGGTCACGAACTGGAAAATCTCATCAATGCCGGAGTCGGTCATGGCATAGCAGCCAATCGACACGCAGGCCCCGTGGATCATCAGATACTTCCCTTCATAGCCGTGCGCGCGGTCGTAGTCGTTCGGAAAACCAATATTAATGGCTTTATAAAAACGGCTATCCGGTTTCAGCTGGCTGCGGGAGACGTTGTAGAACCCTTCCGGGGATTTGAAATCGCCCTGGCGCTGTTTCGGACCGAGGCCGCCGGAGTAGTTACAAATCTTATAACTGTCGAGCAACTGGTAGGTTTCACCCATCTTCACGTAGAGATCAAGGGCGCGCTCTTCTTTGAAGATCTGGATATATACCGGCGATCCCATTAACTGCTGCTTAAATTCTTTGCTGACCGGCGTGGACGAGCTATTACTGCTAAGCAAACCGGCAAACGAAACGCACGGGATCAACAGCATCGCAAGTAACAATGCGATTTTGCGCATACTACATGTTCCTTGATAAAACGGTGAAGCCAGGCCGGGAGGCCCGAAATTAGGGTTCAAAATCAGAATTATCTTGATTTGGTGCGCTCACATTATCATCACCAAAGTTTTTCGCAAGCCCGGAAAGTGGGGTTTACAAATTACTTTAGCGTTATACCTGCTTTTTATCGCAATAGCAGTCAGAACTTTGCGCATTCGCTCGCAAATAATGACCTGCGAGCCGCGTAAATGCTGCGTTTCTGTGCGATATCCTGTAAACTTCCCGCGATTCACGACCAGGTTAAGAAAGGATGCTTTACTCTCATCGTACTGCCGTCAGCAGCGCACTCTGGCATCGGTTTTCCTTTCTTGTTTTTCTCTACGCTGGGTTTAGTTGTAACGTTTACGGATACCTGCTAACGACATGATTAAAATCACAAAAGGGCTAAATTTGCCCATCGCTGGCGCACCGTCACAGCACATAGCCGACAGTCCCGCCGTCTCACGCGTGGCGGTGCTAGGCGAAGAATATATGGGGATGCGCCCTTCCATGGCCGTTCAGGAAGGCGACCGGGTGCTAAAAGGCCAGGTGCTTTTTGAAGACAAAAAGAATCCCGGGGTGCGTTTCACCGCTCCGGCGAGCGGGCTCATTAGCGCCATTCATCGAGGCGAGCGCCGTATCCTGCAAGCGGTGGTGATTGATATTGATGGCGACGATGCCGTCACATTCCCCCGTGTGGACTCGACGGAACTGACCACCCTCCCTCGCGAAGCGGTTCAACAGCAGCTGCTGGAATCCGGCCTGTGGACCAGTCTGCGCACCCGGCCTTTCAGCAAAATTCCTGCGCCTGACAGCGTTCCAGTGGCCATTTTCGTGACCGCTATCGACACCAATCCGCTGGCGGTCGATCCGCTGCCTGTCATCTATCAGCACCGCGATGCGTTTAACGCCGGGCTAACGGTACTGTCGCGTCTGACCGATGGCAAAGTACACGTCTGCCAGGCCAGCGGTGGCAAGCTTGGCGGGCATCCGCTTGGGCAAGTGACCTACAACGAATTTGGCGGCCCGCATCCGGCAGGATTACCCGGGACGCACATTCACTTCCTTGAACCAGTCAGCCTGAATAAGCAGGTGTGGCATCTCAATTACCAGGACGTTATCGCCATTGGCAAACTGTTTGTCGACGGTGAGTTGTGGACCGAACGCGTGATTGCGCTGGCAGGGCCGCAGGTAAAAACCCCACGTCTGGTGAAAACCCTGCTTGGGGCGAGCCTCGAACAGCTGGTGCAGGGCCAACTGGCCGACGGTGAAAATCGGGTGATTTCCGGATCGGTGCTTAACGGCACGCACGCTCAGGGACCGAACGCCTTCCTCGGGCGCTATCACCTGCAGGTGAGCGTCGTAAAAGAAGGGCGCGAAAAAGAGTTGTTTGGCTGGGTGATGCCCGGCAAAGACAAATTCTCGATTACCCGCACTACGCTCGGGCATTTCCTTAAGCGCAAGCTGTTCAACTTCTCCACCGATACTAACGGCGGCGAACGGGCTATGGTGCCGATTGGCAACTACGAACGCGTGATGCCGCTGGATATTCTGCCGACGCTGCTGCTGCGTGACCTGTTAGCCGGTGACACCGACAGCGCGCAGGCGCTGGGTTGTCTGGAACTCGACGAAGAAGATTTAGCGCTCTGCACCTACGTTTGCCCAGCGAAATACGAGTATGGGCCGGTGCTGCGTGACGTCTTAACCCGCATTGAGCAGGAAGGATAAGTGATGGGCTTGAAAAATCTGCTGGAAAAAATTGAGCCGCACTTTACCCACGGCGGCAAACTGGAAAAGTACTACCCGCTGTATGAAGCCGCGGCGACTATTTTCTATACGCCAGGTCTGGTGACCAAAGGTGCCTCGCACGTCCGTGATGCCATTGACCTGAAACGCATGATGATTCTGGTATGGCTGGCGGTGTTCCCGGCGATGTTCTGGGGCATGTACAACGTTGGCCTGCAAACCATTCCGGCGCTGCATAAGCTGTACGGACCAGAGCAATTACAACAGGTCATCGCCGGGAACTGGCATTACGCCGCCGCGCAGTGGCTGGGGGTTAACTTTGGCCCGGACGCGGGCTGGCTAAGCATGATGGGGCTGGGCGCGGTATTCTTCCTGCCTATTTACCTCACCGTGTTTATCATCGGCGGTTTCTGGGAAGTGCTGTTCGCTATTGTGCGCAAGCATGAAATCAACGAAGGCTTCTTTGTTACCTCGATTCTGTTCGCGCTGATTGTGCCGCCGACCCTACCGCTTTGGCAGGCCGCGCTCGGCATCAGTTTTGGTGTCGTCATCGGCAAGGAAATCTTTGGCGGTACCGGACGTAACTTCCTTAACCCGGCGCTGGCCGGGCGCGCCTTCCTGTTCTTCGCCTATCCGGCGCAAATCTCCGGTGATCTGGTGTGGACCGCCGCTGACGGTTTCTCCGGTGCGACCCCGCTTTCACAGTGGGCGAGTAAGGGCGGAGAAGCGTTGGTCAACATCACCACCGGGCAGCCGGTGACGTGGATGGACGCGTTCCTCGGCAATATTCCGGGGTCGATTGGTGAAGTCTCAACCCTGATGATCCTGCTGGGAGGGGCGATCATTATTTTTGGTCGCGTTGCCTCCTGGCGCATCGTCGCGGGCGTGATGCTCGGCATGATCGCCACCGCTACGCTGTTCAACCTGATTGGCTCTGCCACTAACCCGATGTTTGCCATGCCATGGTACTGGCATCTGGTGCTCGGCGGCTTTGCCTTCGGCATGATGTTCATGGCGACCGACCCGGTGTCGGCATCGTTTACTGATAAAGGGAAGTGGTGCTATGGCGCACTGATTGGCGCGATGTGCGTGCTGATCCGCGTCGTGAACCCGGCCTATCCGGAAGGAATGATGTTGGCGATTCTGTTTGCCAACCTCTTTGCGCCACTGTTCGATTACCTGGTGGTGCAGGCCAATATCAAGCGGAGGAAGTCGCGTGGCTGAAGTGAAAAGTAACGATAGCATCGGCAAAACGCTGCTGGTGGTGCTGGTGCTTTGCCTGGTCTGCTCGGTTATCGTAGCCGGGTCAGCGGTGGGGCTGAAACCTCGCCAGCAGGAACAGCGCGCGCTGGATAAACAGCGCAATATTCTGGCCGTCACCGGGCTAATGCAGCCGGATATGAAGCCCAATGACGTGGCCTCACTCTTTGCCGAACGCATTACGCCGCGTCTGCTGGATTTGAAAAGCGGCACGCTGCTGGATAAAGACCCGGCTTCCTTTAACCAGGGACTGGCGTTAAAAGATCCGGCACAGAGCACTCAACTGGATGCCAGTGAGGATCCTGCAGGTATCAAACGTCGCAGCAACGTGGTCGAAATCTATCTGGTGAAAGACCCGCAGCAGAAAGTGCAGCAGGTGGTATTGCCGATTTACGGCAACGGCCTGTGGTCGATGATGTATGCGTTTGTGGCCCTCGACACCGACGGGCGCACGGTGAAAGGCATCACTTACTACGACCAGGGCGAAACCCCGGGGCTGGGCGGTGAAGTCGAAAACCCGAACTGGCGTCAGCAGTTCATCGGCAAGAAAGTCCTTGATGATAACGGCATGCCTTCGCTGAAAGTGGTGAAGGGCGGCGCACGTCAGGGCGATGAATACGCGGTGGATGGGCTTTCCGGTGCGACGCTTACGTCGAACGGCGTACAGCACAGTTTTGATTTCTGGATGGGGGAGCAGGGCTTTGGTCCGTTCCTGAAACAGATGCGTGAAGGAGGCCTGAACAATGGCTGAGCTCGGTGATATGAAAGAAGTAAAACGGGTGCTGACGGGGCCGCTGGTCGCCAACAACCCGATTGCGCTGCAGGTGCTGGGCGTCTGCTCGGCGCTGGCGGTTACCACCAAGCTGGAAACGGCCTTCGTGATGACCATCGCGGTGACGCTGGTGACGGCGTTTTCCAGCATGTTCATCTCAATGATCCGCCACCACATTCCGAACAGCGTGCGCATCATTGTGCAGATGGCGATCATCGCCTCGCTGGTTATCGTGGTCGATCAGCTGCTGCGGGCCTATGCCTATGAAGTCTCCAAACAGCTGTCGGTGTTCGTTGGGCTTATCATCACCAACTGTATCGTGATGGGCCGTGCAGAGGCCTACGCCATGAAATCCCCGCCGCTGGCGAGCTTTATGGATGGCATCGGTAATGGCCTGGGCTATGGCGCGATCCTGATGATTGTCGGGTTCCTGCGTGAACTGATTGGCAGCGGCAAACTGTTCGGCATCACCGTCCTGCAAACCGTGCAGAACGGCGGCTGGTATCAGCCGAATGGCCTGTTCCTGCTCGCGCCGAGCGCCTTTTTCATCATCGGTCTGATTATCTGGGCGCTGCGTAGCTGGAAGCCGGAACAGCAGGAGAAGGAGTAACCGATTATGGCTCACTACATTAGTCTTTTTGTCCGCGCAGTGTTCGTTGAAAACATGGCGTTGGCCTTCTTCCTCGGCATGTGTACGTTCCTTGCGGTGTCGAAGAAAGTCTCTACGGCGTTCGGCCTGGGGGTGGCGGTCACGGTGGTTCTCGGTATTTCTGTGCCGGTCAACAACCTGATTTACAACCTGGTGCTGCGCGACGGTGCGCTGGTTGAAGGGGTGGATCTTAGTTTCCTCAACTTCATCACCTTTATCGGGGTGATCGCGGCTCTGGTGCAAATTCTCGAGATGATCCTCGATAAGTATTTCCCGTCGCTGTACACCGCGCTGGGGATCTTCCTCCCATTGATCGCCGTGAACTGTGCGATCTTTGGTGGCGTCTCGTTTATGGTTCAGCGCGACTACAACTTCCCTGAATCTGTGGTCTACGGCTTTGGATCCGGCATCGGCTGGATGCTGGCGATCGTCGCGATGGCGGGGATTCGCGAGAAGATGAAATACGCCAACGTGCCCGCAGGACTGCGTGGCTTAGGGATCACCTTTATCACCACCGGACTGATGGCATTAGGGTTTATGTCGTTCTCCGGCGTGCAGCTATAAGGGCGTAGGTTATGGAAATTATTCTTGGCGTGGTGATGTTCACGCTGATTGTTCTCGCGCTGTCACTGCTGATTCTGGCGGCGCGCGCGAAGCTGGTGAATTCCGGCGACGTAGTGATAGAAATCAACAACGAAGCCGACAAGCAAATCCGTACCCCGGCGGGGGACAAACTGCTGAACACGCTGTCGAGCAACGGCATTTTCGTGTCGTCTGCCTGCGGCGGGGGCGGTTCCTGCGGCCAGTGCCGGGTGACGGTGAAAGAGGGCGGCGGCGATATTCTGCCGACCGAACTGTCGCACATCAGCAAGCGTGAAGCGAAAGAGGGCTGCCGTCTGGCGTGTCAGGTCGCCGTGCGTCAGGACATGAAAATTGAGCTGCCGGAAGAAATCTTTGGCGTGAAGAAATGGGAATGCGAAGTTATCTCCAATGATAACAAAGCCACCTTCATCAAAGAGCTCAAACTGGCAATCCCGGAAGGTGAAAGCGTACCGTTCCGCGCGGGCGGCTATATTCAGATTGAGTGCCCGTCGCACAAAGTGGCCTACGCCGATTTTGACGTGCCGGACGAATACCGCGGGGACTGGGATAAATTCAATCTGTTCCGCTATGTTTCCGAAGTCAAAGAGCCAACGCTGCGCGCCTATTCGATGGCGAACTACCCGGATGAGAAAGGCATTATTATGCTTAACGTCCGTATCGCCACGCCGCCGCCGTCAGCGCCGGATGTGCCGCCGGGTATTATGTCCTCTTACATCTGGTCGCTGAAAGCGGGCGATAAGGTGACGATTTCCGGGCCGTTTGGTGAGTTCTTTGCCAAAGATACCGACGCCGAAATGGTATTTATCGGCGGTGGCGCAGGGATGGCCCCGATGCGTTCGCACATTTTCGATCAGCTCAAGCGCCTGGGCAGCAAGCGTAAAATCAGCTTCTGGTATGGGGCGCGTTCGCTGCGTGAAATGTTCTACGACGAGGAGTTTGAACAGCTGGCGCGGGAAAACCCGAACTTCACCTTCCACGTGGCGCTGTCCGATCCGCAGCCGGAAGATAACTGGACCGGGCATACCGGGTTCATTCACAACGTCCTGTATGAGAACTACCTCAAACATCACGCTGCGCCGGAAGACTGTGAGTTCTATATGTGTGGGCCACCGGTGATGAACGCGGCGGTAATCCGTATGCTGAAAGATCTTGGCGTTGAGGATGAAAACATCATGCTCGATGATTTTGGAGGCTGATGATGTTAACGGTATTTCTGGCGACCTTTGTGGTGTTTGTGCTGGTCATCTTCGGTATGTCACTCGGCTATCTGGTGAAGCGTAAAAGCATCCAGGGCAGCTGCGGCGGCATCTCGTCGCTGGGGATGGAAAAAGTGTGTGACTGTCCGGAACCCTGCGATGCGCGGAAAAAACGGATGGCCCGCGAAGCGCAGCGCCAGCAAAACCGTATCCTCTAGTCCGTGATGTAGGCCCGGCAAAAGCAGTGCCGTCGGGCAAAAAAGGCCGGGTGGCGCTCTGCTTACCTGGCCTACAAAACCCCACGCTTCTCATTCCTGATAAATATACTGTATACTTACACAGTAATCTGTGAGGGCTGAGTATGCGCAAAATTATCCACGTTGATATGGACTGCTTTTTTGCCGCCGTTGAAATGCGGGATAATCCAGCCCTGCGCGATATTCCGATTGCCATCGGTGGCAGCCGTGAACGGCGCGGCGTTATCAGCACCGCCAATTATCCGGCGCGTAAATTTGGTGTGCGCAGCGCAATGCCCACCGGCATGGCTCTCAAACTTTGCCCGCATCTGACGCTGCTGCCGGGCCGCTTTGATGCCTATAAAGAGGCATCCATTCATATCCGGGAGATCTTCTCCCGCTACACCTCGCTGATTGAACCGCTGTCGCTCGACGAAGCCTATCTCGATGTGACCGACAGCCTGCACTGTCAGGGGTCTGCCACGCTGATGGCACAGGAAATTCGCCAGACCATCGAACGTGAACTGAATCTCACCGCCTCGGCGGGCGTCGCCCCAGTGAAGTTTCTCGCCAAAATCGCCTCCGATCTCAACAAGCCCAACGGCCAGTACGTGATAACGCCTGACGAAGTGCCTGCGTTCCTGAAAACGCTGACGCTGTCGAAAATTCCGGGAGTGGGGAAAGTCTCTGCCGCCAAGCTCGAAGGCATGGGACTGCGCACCTGTGAAGATGTGCAGAACAGTGATTTGGCAATGCTACTCAAACGCTTTGGCAAATTTGGTCGGGTGCTGTGGGAGCGCAGTAACGGCATCGACGAGCGCGATGTCAACAACGAGCGACTGCGCAAATCGGTTGGCGTTGAGCGCACGCTGGCGGAGGACATTCATGAATGGGCAGACTGCGAAGCGATCATCACCCGACAGCTTTATCCCGAACTGGAGCGTCGGCTGGCGAAGGTTAAACCGGATCTGTTGATTGCCCGTCAGGGCGTAAAACTCAAGTTCAACGATTTTCAGCAGACCACGCAGGAGCACGTCTGGCCGAAGCTCAATCAGGAAGATTTGATTGCCACGGCCTATAAAGCCTGGCATGAACGACGCGGTGGACGCGGAGTACGGCTGGTGGGATTACACGTCACGCTGCTCGATCCGCAGCTTGAAAGACAGTTGGTGTTGGGATTGTAGCGTGGTTGAATGCCCGGCGGCGCTAAGCTGGCATCGGCCTACAGGTTTTGTAGGCCCGATAAGCGCCAGCGCCATCGGGCAATATCAAAGACTTACTTCGCTGGAATAGATTTCAGCAGTTCGGTCAGCAGGGTCCAGTACTGGCCCACGCTTTCGATATGAACCTGCTCATCCGGGGAGTGTGGTCCGGTGATGGTTGGTCCGATGGAAACCATGTCCATGTCCGGGTACGGTTTTTTGAACAGACCGCATTCCAGACCGGCGTGGATAATCTGAATGTTCGGGGTTTTGTTGAACAGACGCAGATAGGTTTCACGTACCAGGTGCATAACCGGGGAGTTCGCATCTGGCTGCCAGCCCGGGTAACCGCCTTTCGGTGCCGTTTGCGCGCCCGCCATTTTACCCAGCGACTCCAGCATGCTGACCACGTAGTCTTTACCGCTGTCGATCAGGGAACGGATCAGGCAGATGATTTCCACGTTGTCGTCATGCATGGTGACCACGCCGACGTTCAGAGAGGTTTCAACCACGCCTTTCGCCACGTCGGAATTACGGATCACGCCGTTCGGGGTGGCATTCAGCAACTGAATGAAGGTATCGCGAGATTTTTCGCTCAGGGCATTTTTATCCGCGCTCACGGCTTCCAGAACCACGGTCAGATTCTTCTCTTTCGCCGCCAGTTCGTTTTTCAGGATTGAGAGGTACTCATCAGCCAGCGCTTTCAGGGTTTCCACTTTTGCTGCCGGAACGGCAACGGTGGTGAAGGCTTCACGTGGGATGGCGTTACGCAGGGTGCCGCCGTTGAAATCCACCAGACGGAGGTCTAATTCTGCTGCGTGACCGGCCAGGAAGCGCGCCAGCAGTTTGTTGGCATTGCCCAGACCTAAATGAATGTCGCCGCCGGAGTGACCGCCTTTCAGGCCTTTCAGCGTCAGCTTAAAGCTCTGGAAGCCCGCAGGAATCGCTTCACGGGTCAGCGGCAGGGTGGTGATGAAATCGATCCCGCCCGCGCAGCCCATGTAGATCTCACCTTCTTCTTCAGAATCGGTGTTGATCAGAATGTCAGCCTGCAGCCAGTTTGCCTGTAAACCAAATGCCCCGTCCATGCCCGCTTCTTCGGTCATGGTCAGCAGCACTTCCAGAGGACCGTGTTCCACGGTGTCATCAGCCAGCACCGCCAGCGCAGAGGCCATACCGATGCCGTTATCTGCACCCAGCGTGGTGCCGCGGGCTTTCACCCACTCGCCGTCAATGTACGGCTGAATCGGATCTTTAGTGAAGTCGTGTACGGTGTCGTTGTTTTTCTGCGGCACCATATCGAGGTGCGCCTGCATGACCACCGCTTTACGGTTTTCCATGCCCTTAGTGGCGTCTTTACGGATCAGGATGTTACCGACCTGGTCGCGCTCTGCGTGCAGACCTTTTTCCTTCGCCCAGCCCATGATGTGTTCGGCAAGCTGTTCTTCGTGATAGGACGGGTGGGGAATGGAACAGATTTTGGCAAAAATATCCCACAGCGGCTGCGGGGATAATTGAGACAGTTCAGACACGGTAAGTCTCCTTACGGCTCCTGCAAAAGTGACTTGCAGGTAATGGGTTAGCAATGACAACCAGGCCGCTGGCCTGACTTGCGAGATGCCGTTGAGAATACCACTTTCTGCTGTCTCTGCTAGTACAGGCTGTGCAAAAACTCCCTGCAAGGCCGTTAAGCACTGGTTTTTAGTGCGCCAGATCTCTATAATCTCGCGCAACCTGGAATCACCCCGAACATTTTTTAAGCCGTATTAACAGGCTGGGATACAATCACATGAGCGAAAAATACGTCGTCACCTGGGACATGTTGCAGATCCATGCACGCAAACTGGCCGCGCGCCTGATGCCCTCCGAGCAGTGGAAAGGCATTATTGCCGTTAGCCGTGGAGGCCTGGTACCGGGCGCTCTGCTGGCGCGTGAACTGGGTATTCGTCATGTGGACACCGTCTGCATTTCCAGCTACGACCACGACAACCAGCGCGAGCTGAAAGTGCTCAAGCGTGCGGAAGGCGATGGTGAAGGCTTTATCGTGATTGACGATCTGGTCGACACTGGCGGCACCGCGGTGGCTATCCGTGAAATGTATCCAAAAGCGCATTTCGTCACTATCTTCGCTAAGCCGGCAGGTCAGCCGCTGGTTGATGACTACGTGATTGATATCCCGCAGGATACCTGGATTGAGCAGCCGTGGGATATGGGCGTGGTGTTCGTTCCGCCTATCAGCAGCCGTTAATCCACGCAGCTGACAAAAAAATCACAAATCACAACGCCCGGTTTACCGGGCGTTGTTCTTTTTAGCGCCGGGCGAGTTACAATAGACGCTATGTCGTATTAATGGAGTCTATGCGATGCCAGAAGCCAATCTCAGCGAAGTTCTCTTTAAACCACGTTTCAAGCACCCGGAAACCTCGACGCTGGTGCGTCGCTTCAATCATGGCACCGAAACGGCGGTGCAATCTGCACTGGACGGCAAAAATGTGCCGCACTGGTATCGGATGATGAACCGCCTGATGTGGGTCTGGCGCGGCGTCTCGCCCCAGGAAATCCTCGACGTGCAGGCGCGCATCGTCATGAGCAGCAATGAGCGCACCAACGAAGATCTGTACGACACCGTAGTGGGCTATCGCGGCGGGAACTGGATCTACGAATGGTCTAAGCAGGCAATGCTCTGGCAGCAAAAAGCCGGGCAGGAACAGGACGATGCGCTCAGCGGCCGCCACTGGCTGCATGCCTCTAATCTCTACAGCATTGCCGCGTACCCGCACCTGAAAGGCGACGACCTGGCCGAACAGGCTCAGGCGCTGGCCAATCGGGCTTATGAAGAAGCCGCCCAGCGTTTACCCGGCTCAATGCGTGAACTCGAATTCACCATTCCTGGCGGCGCATCGGTGAGCGGCTTCCTGCACATGCCGCCGGGCGAAGGACCCTTCCCGACGGTGCTGATGTGCGGCGGGCTGGATGCCTTGCAAAGCGACAACTACAGCCTGTTCGAGCGATACCTTGCCCCGCTCGGGATAGCCATGCTGACCCTGGATATGCCGTCGATTGGCTTCTCGTCGAAATGGAAACTGACTCAGGATTCCAGCTTCCTGCATCAGCAGGTACTGAAATCGCTGCCGAACATTCCGTGGGTCGATCACACGCGCGTCGCGGCGTTTGGCTTCCGCTTCGGGGCGAACGTGGCGGTACGCCTAGCGTATCTGGAATCATCGCGTCTGAAAGCGGTGGCGTGTCTGGGGCCGGTGGTTCACGGTTTGTTGAGTGACCCGCAGCGGCAGAGTCATGTGCCGGAGATGTATCTCGACGTGTTGGCTTCGCGTCTGGGCATGCATGATGCCTCCGACGATGCGCTGCGCGTTGAGCTTAACCGCTACTCGTTGAAAACGCAGGGGCTATTGGGTCGTCGGTGCCCGACGCCAATGCTGTCCGGCTACTGGCAGAACGATCCGTTTAGCCCGGAAGAAGAGTCGCGCTTAATCACCTCGTCATCTGCGGATGGCAAGCTGATGCAGATCCCATTCAAGCCGGTTTACCGCAATTTCGATAAAGCGTTGAAAGAAATTGCCGGATGGATCAATCAGAGATTTAGTTAATAGATTGCTAAATTCTATTGATTTGGTAAAACAGTTACATCACTAAAGGAGACTGTAATGACGTTACCGAGTGGACACCCGAAGAGTAAACTGATCAAGAAATTCACTGCCCTTGGCCCGTATATCCGCGAAGAGCAGTGTGAGGATAATCGCTTCTTTTTCGATTGCCTGGCCGTCTGCGTCAATGTCAAACCCGCACCGGAGCTGCGTGAATTCTGGGGCTGGTGGCTGGAAATGGAAGCGCACGAGAAGCATTTTACCTACAGCTACCAGTTTGGCCTGTTCAATAAAGAAGGTCACTGGCAGCCTACGGCTATCAAAGATGCTGAAGTCACCGCTCGTCTGGAGCAGACGCTGCGTGATTTTCACGTTCGTGCCCGCGATCTGTTGAAGACGTTCGATCTGGCACTCGAACCTGCGGATGATGTGAAACAGCCGGTCAGATTGTCGGCGTAAAAAGCGAAACACATAAAAAAGGCCCTTCATCACTGAAGGGCCTTTTACTTTGGAGAGAATCAGAACTGATAAACCAGACCCAATGCCACTACGTCGTCGTTATTCAGTGCCAGTTTATTATCGTCGCTCAGCTGGTTGATTTTATAATCAACAAAGGCTGACATATTTTTATTGAAGTAGTAGGTGGCCGCCACGTCGATATATTTCACCAGATCCGCATCGCCCACGCCCTCAATATCCTTACCTTTAGACTGGACATAACCGATGGACGGACGCAGACCAAAGTCAAATTGATATTGCGCGACCAGTTCTAACGCCTGGTTTTTATTCGCGAAGCCGCTGACTTTAGTATCCACACCACCGATAGAAGCGGTACCAGAAATTGGCGTCATATTACGGGTTTCCGCATAAATCGCCGCCAGGTAAACGCTGTTTGCGTCATATTTAAAGCCGGTGGTCCAGGCTTCTGCGTCAGACCCTTTGCCGAAGGTTCCGTCCTGCTGGGTCAGCGTACGGTTGGAATTAGAATAGGCCGCGCCGAGGGTGAAACCAGAATCGCCGAAGTCATAGCTCAGAGAAGTACCGAAGCCGTCACCGTTCGCCTTGGTTGCCGCGCGGCCGTCGTTCTCGTTCTTGCCCTGATACTGGAGCGCCAGCTTCAGACCATCAACCAGGCCAAAGAAGTTGTTGTTGCGGTAGGTCGCCATGCCGTTACCGCGGCCGGTCATGAAGTTGTCAGTTTTCACGAAGGAGTCATCCCCGAATTCCGGGATCATATCCGTGTAAGCCGCGACGTTGTACAGCACGCCGTAGTTGCGACCGTAGTCGAATGAGCCAATGTCACCCGCTTTCAGGCCAGCAAACGCCAGACGGGTTTTGGTGGTCGCCGGGTCACCTTCCACTTTGTTGGCGGCAACCTGGTATTCCCACTGACCAAAACCGGTCAGCTGATCGTTAATTTGGGTTTGGCCCTTAAAGCCCAGACGAATATAAGACTGGTCACCGTCCACAGCATCGTTATCGCTCATATAATGCTCAGCTTTAACGCGGCCATACAGATCTAATTTATTACCATCTTTATTGTAGATTTCTGCGGCCTGTGCAGCGGTGGAAGAGATTACGCCCAGTACCATTAATGCCAGTGTGCTTTTTTTCATTTTCAACCCTGTTCAAAATACGCGCTAAAATTTGGGAACTCGCCCGATTTAAAAAACAGGAAGGGTTGTAACTCTGCGAAATGAAAGTTTTATGACAAAGTAAGAATAATTTTAAATAACTGTTATCGCGTGTTTCTGTCATAAAAAAGTCATTTTCTGCCGCTACGCTTCCTGATCCCGCGCAACAAAGTGCCACGCAACGCCTTCGGGGAGTTGGCAAGTGGCCTGAGTCCTGTTACAACGTCTTTTTCGTAATGATGAATGGCAGAGAATCATGAGTGACAGCCAGACGCTGGTCATTAAACTGGGTACCAGTGTTTTAACCGGGGGCTCGCGCCGCCTTAATCGCGCCCATATCGTTGAATTAGTGCGTCAGTGCGCGCAGCTACATGCCGCAGGGCATCGGATTGTAATCGTCACGTCTGGCGCGATTGCCGCCGGGCGCGAACATCTTGGCTACCCGGAACTCCCTGCCACTATCGCCTCAAAACAGCTGCTGGCTGCGGTCGGCCAGAGTCGTCTGATCCAGCTTTGGGAACAGATGTTTTCCATCTATGGCATTCACGTCGGCCAGATGCTGCTGACCCGAGCAGACATGGAAGACAGAGAGCGTTTCCTTAACGCGCGTGACACCCTGCGCGCACTGCTCGATAACCATATCGTGCCAGTGATTAACGAAAACGACGCCGTCGCCACCGCTGAAATTAAAGTCGGTGATAACGATAATCTGTCGGCCCTGGCGGCTATTCTGGCGGGTGCGGACAAACTGCTGCTGCTTACCGATCAGCAGGGGTTGTATACCGCTGATCCGCGTACCAATCCACAGGCCGAACTGATCCAGGACGTACACGGCATCGACGACGCGCTGCGGGCGATTGCCGGAGACAGTGTTTCCGGCCTCGGCACCGGCGGCATGGGCACTAAACTGCAGGCAGCGGACGTCGCATGCCGTGCGGGAATCGACACCATCATCGCTGCGGGCAGCCGTCCTGGCGTGATTGGCGATGTGATGGAAGGCATCGCCGTCGGCACCCGTTTCCACGCGCAGACCTCACCGCTGGAAACCCGAAAACGCTGGATTTTCGGCGCACCACCGGCCGGTGAAATTACCGTTGATGAAGGGGCCGTCTCCGCGATTCTGGAAAGAGGAAGCTCATTACTTCCAAAAGGAATTAAAAGCGTGACAGGCAACTTCTCCCGTGGTGAAGTGATCCGTATTCGAACTCTCGACGGTCGCGATATCGCCCACGGCGTCAGCCGCTATAACAGCGATGCGCTGCGCCGGATTGCCGGACATCATTCGCAGCAAATCGACGCCATTCTCGGCTATGAATATGGCCCTGTTGCCGTCCATCGCGACGACATGATCACCCGTTAAGGAGCCTGTAATGCTGGAACAAATGGGCATCGCTGCTAAAGCGGCCTCGTACAAACTGGCGCAGCTTTCAGGGCGTGAAAAGAATCAGGTTCTGGAAAAGATTGCTGATTATCTGGAAGCACAGACCGATATCATCCTGCGTGCTAACGCCCAGGATCTCGACGACGCGCGTGCCAATGGCCTGAGCGAGGCGCTGCTTGACCGCCTGGCGCTCACACCAGCGCGTTTAAAAAGCATTGCCGATGACGTGCGTCAGGTGTGTAAACTGGCCGATCCGGTTGGGCAAGTGATTGACGGTGGGCAACTCGACAGCGGCCTGCGCATCGAACGTCGCCGCGTCCCGCTTGGTGTGGTTGGGGTTATCTATGAAGCACGGCCGAACGTTACCGTCGACGTCGCATCCCTGTGCCTGAAAACCGGCAACGCGGCGATCCTGCGCGGCGGGAAAGAGACCTGGCGCACCAATGCGGCCACCGTGAAGGTTATCCAGCAGGCGCTGGAAGAGTGCGGCTTACCGGCTGGTGCGGTGCAGGCGATTGAAAGCCCGGATCGCGCGTTGGTCAGTGAAATGCTGCGCATGGATAAATACATCGACATGTTGATCCCACGCGGCGGCGCTGGCCTGCACAAGCTGTGCCGCGAGCAATCGACCATACCGGTGATCACCGGCGGGATTGGCGTGTGCCATATTTACGTTGATGATTCGGCAGAGTTTGAACCGGCGCTGAAGATTATCGTCAATGCCAAAACCCAGCGCCCAAGCACCTGTAATACCGTGGAAACGCTGCTGGTGCATAAGGCGATTGCCGACACCTTCCTGCCTGCAATGAGCAAGCAGATGGCCGAGAGCGGCGTGACGCTGCACGCGGATGCCAACGCGCTGACCCCGTTGCGCAATGGCCCGGCGAGCGTGGTGCCGGTGGAGAGCCAGCAATATGACGACGAATATCTGTCGCTGGATTTAAACGTCAAACTGGTTGATGACCTGGACGACGCCATTGCGCATATTCGCCAGCACGGCACGCAGCACTCTGATGCGATCCTGACCCGCACGTTGCGTCACGCCGACCGCTTTATCAACGAAGTCGACTCTTCGGCGGTGTACGTCAATGCGTCGACCCGCTTCACTGACGGCGGCCAGTTTGGCCTCGGCGCAGAAGTGGCGGTGAGCACACAGAAACTGCACGCGCGCGGCCCGATGGGCCTCGAAGCCCTGACCACCTATAAGTGGATAGGCTTCGGCGACGATACAATTCGTGCTTAACTAAAAAACGGGTGATGCAAAAATAGGCGTTTGATTCATAAGGCCATTGACGCATCACCCGCAGAGTTTTAACCTTTTACCCCGAAGCACATCCCCTGTGTTTTGCCGTATCAGTGCCGATATAGCTCAGTTGGTAGAGCAGCGCATTCGTAATGCGAAGGTCGTAGGTTCGACTCCTATTATCGGCACCATTTCAAACTCTTCCCAAGTCTACCGAAATCAACTAAAAGCCCGTATACTGCGGTTTCTGGCCCGTATCTTATCTCCTGTTATCAACTGGACTCAACCGAAATCAAGTCGCAGTTGGGGGCATAAGTGGGGGCATTCTGTGTTCGGTCCAGGGAGATGCCCCCAATGAAGCTTAATGCACGACAGGTAGATGCTGCTAAACCCAGAGAGAAAGCCTACAAGCTAGCAGATGGTGCAGGCTTGTATCTTGAAGTTGTTCCTTCTGGTTCTCGATACTGGCGGATGAAATATCGCTTCAATGGAAAAGAGAAACGTATAGCTTTTGGTGTCTATCCGGCAGTGTCCCTTGCACAAGCGAGGGCACTACGTGATGAAGCCAAGAAAAAGCTGGCCGAAGGTATCGATCCATCGTTTGCCAAGAAAGAAGAAAAGTTGGTTCGCGATGTGCAGCTCAATAATACGTTTCAGGCTGTGGCACTTGAATGGCACGGAACGAAGGTGAGCCGGTGGTCAGAAGGTTATGCCTCCGACATTATCGAAGCCTTCAATAAAGATATTTTCCCTTATATTGGCCAACTGCCGGTGAATGACATCAAGCCTTTGGTTCTGCTGAATGTGCTACGTCGAATGGAAAGCCGTGGCGCGACAGAGAAGGCCAAGAAGGTTCGCCAGCGTTGCAGTGAAGTCTTTCGTTACGCCATCGTTACCGGTCGTGCGGAATACAATCCTGCAGCGGATCTTACCAGTGCAATGTCAGGGCATGAATCGAAGCATTATCCCTTCCTTACTGTTGAGGAGTTACCAGAATTCTTTAAAGCTCTCGCAGGCTACACAGGAAGCCCGTTAGTTGTTCTTGCCGCTCGTCTGCTGATCCTTACAGGAGTTCGTACTGGCGAGCTCCGAGGTGCTTTCTGGAGTGAATTTGATCTTGAGAAAGCGGTATGGGAAATCCCTACAGAGCGTATGAAGATGAAACGGCCTCACCTTGTCCCCCTCTCTACCCAAGCGCTGGAAATCGTACAGCAACTCAAAGTGATGTCAGGGCGATATCCACTGGTGTTCCCGGGACGTAATGATCCCCGCAAGACGATGAGTGAAGCGAGTATTAATCAGGTGTTTAAGCGGATTGGATATACGGGGAAGGTAACGGGGCATGGTTTCCGCCATACGATGAGTACGATTTTGCATGAGGAAGGGTTCAATACGGCATGGATTGAAACCCAGCTTGCGCATGTCGATAAGAATGCAATTCGTGGGACGTATAACCATGCGTTGTATCTGGAAGGAAGGAGGGAGATGATACAGTGGTACGGGAATTTTATTGATGGGCTAGAAATGGGAAAATTGTTGTAAAAGTAAATATCACGAAGCAAACATAGCAAAAAAAAACAGCCATTAAGGCATCTTGATGGCTAATTCAATATCTTTTTTTGTATAAAAAATGAGTTGTTCGGGAATAGGTAAACGTTCTCGCTTTACACTCTGGTTACAACGAGCGGGGAGCATTGGTTTAGAGGTGATGGAATCCTACGCTTGACGCAAAAGTGCATGGCGGCATTCTCGAACATTTTCTTCGCATGTATACGATGGTGGAACTCGTATTTAAGAGGTAATGAATGGCTGAAAGAGAACAAGAAAAAGGGGTGGCGCCATCAAAATTCATGCGCGAACTGCGTCCTGAATTTTACTCGGATACCAGCGATCGCACAGCATATCAGCTCGATGCCTCGGCACTTGAGTACCACCTCGATAGTATTACATCGCGTAACCAGACCCATGATTTCGAGATATTTTGTCGCAAGTTGTGCGAACGCACGATCTGTCCAAACTTGAAGCCTGCTACCGGTCCGGAGGGAGGAGGGGACAGCAAAGCTGATTCAGAAACTATTCCGATTGCCGACGAGATTGCTACTCTCACGTATGTGGGGGACGCAAATGCTGCACAGGAGCGTTGGGCATTCGCTTTCAGTGCTAAGAGAAAGTGGGCGGAGAAAGTTCGCAATGACGTTGCAGGCATTGTGGCTACGCAGCGTGGCTATCAGAAAGTTTATTGTGTAACAGCGCAGTTCGCTCGGGCGAAGGATCGCGCCCGCGTCGAGGATGAACTTTCGAAACAGTACGGTGTGACCATCACTATTCTTGACCGGAGTTGGATTGTTGATCAGGTCGTCAGTAATGATCGTAAGGACCTAGCCTTTAATTACCTTGGTGTAGGGCAGGAGGTTGCAGGCTCAAGGCGTCTGGGGCCCACAGATTACTCCCGCTCACAGCAACTTGAAGACATCGAGAAAACGCTCGGCAATCCGGAGGCATTTTCTGGGATGAAAATGCAACGAGTTACGGAATCTCTGGTGGCAGCTAAGTTGTCGCGTAATCTAGAGCTCCCACGAATCGAGACAGATGGTCGGTTTGCTCGTGCAATTCGACTCGCTGAACAAGATGGAACTTATCGCCAGAAGTTGGAAGCGCACTACGAGTCCATCTGGACCGCCTTTTGGTGGTTCGATGACATCGCGTATTTGAACGGAAGGTACGACGAGTTTGCGAATCTGGTGAGCGACACGGATCACGCCATAAACCTTGAGTTTCTTTGTAATCTAGTACAATTGCTATTCAACTCGGTCATTCATCAGCATTTGACGGTCGAAGAGGCTAGGCTTGAAGAGCGAGCATCTAGATTGACCGAGAGGTTAAAGCTAATTGCTGAGAATAAAGAACGTCCAAATAATGCCTTGGAGGCCCTGTCGTCGTTACTCGTCATAGAAGTCAATCAGGCGATACTTAAACAAGATACTGAAAAACTGAGTTCGCTATGGCCGCAGTTCTCGGATGTCGTCAAGCGTGCGAGAGGTCTCGGTGAGTTTTCTGCTGAGCGTTTGACTAAAATGATTGAGGTGTTCGGGCTCGTCGCCGGTAAGGACAATAGTTATGTCCAACTGGTTGACGAGGTAGCAGCGTTTGTTTCTGAACGTACCGGTGAGGCTCAGGGGGCGTTAGTGCTTCTCAAGCGAGCGCAACAACTCGATTTCGAAGATAACTTCGAAATCATTCGTTTGTTGGGCAAAGCCGCGCGGCAACTCACTAAAAAAGAATATGCCGATTCTCTGATCGAAGCGCTGCAACTGCTCACGTTTGCTTATCGTAGTGCCGGATTGCTCTGGGCTGCGCGGGCTACATGCATTTTTGCAATGGCTTCGATGTTCATCGAAGCCGAGGAGGACAGTGACCTTTCGGCTTCGATCGTACCCATGGTTATGGCCCTCGCTTGGATTGCTGTCGAACTTCGGCATCTTCCAGACGCTCTCGAAGCTGTTCGGTTAGTTCGAGGTTGTACGGCGATGCTTCCGTGACCTGCTCCCCGTTGATTAACACACCGCGATGTTAGTCATGTCTTCATAATGGCCCTCTTGTTAGCAAGTAGATTTCCTTATTTCCATTAGCTAAACTGTGCGGCTGGATTCCTCCCAGCGACCACGCGCAGAGCGAACCATGATCCGCAGAAACAAACCATTTAATACTCTTTCCCGCCGTCGGCGTCGTGCCCGGACACAACACGTCAAGAATCTGATCCACCGCGAGCGTCACCGCTGCGGAGGGCTGCATTATGATGATTGCGATTCTGAAAATGCAGAGGCCATTGCTGCGGGTTGGGTGTGGACCTGGAGCGATGTTTTATTCTTGGGTAATTCGCCCGATATGTACTGGAATGCGGAAATCATTACCATTGACGTGGCGCGTGCGGATATTGTGGAAAATCTGGTTTTTGAAGAAGCGCATGCCATGTTGAGCCAAAACCAGCAGGAAGATGAAGCCCGTATGGAGACAACGCCAAACTACAATGCGAAAGGGAAGGTGGTTGGCCATACGGTGGTAGAACGTACCCGCGTTTCTTATCCTCAATTCGGTGGGTTAACCTATTTCGACTACATTGATAAACGCTTGGCCGAGGTCATGCGCGATAATCCGCCTGTAGTTACTCCTGGCTACCGTATTCAATCTGGCTATCGTAGCGGCATTGGTTTGCAAATCATCGTGGATGAGTCTGTGCTCACTCGCGAGATTATCGACAGTGCGATCCGCTCATTTTTGGCTGGGGATATGCCCCTGGTCACTCAAGTAAACAAGATGATGAAGCAAACTCTTTGTTGAGCAACCCAGCAATAAACGCTGTAATGCATCCGATGAAATCTATGGCGGGTGAATGAACGTGTGAACAAGAATTCGTCCCAGTAGTAGCCCCAGATGCCACAGGAATGATTTCAGATATCAAGGCTGATACCTGATACTTTTGAACTCTACTAAAAAAAAGAGCTGTTCGGCATACCGACATTTGGGGGTACTTATGAGGGGATGCTAAAAGATCGAATAAAACAAAGTTATTAAAAATTAATATCTTTATGTTGGTTTTTTGCTCCTATTATCGGCACCATTTCATCTTCCCCAAACCCTTCACCTCCCCAACAAATCTTTCGCCAGCGGTAAATAGCGTAGCGAAAAATAGAGCCTGTCTTTACCACAGTTCGGTTTTTGCCTCAGACGTGCTTTAAGCTCTTCTGGTGCCAATGATGTGGCACTAAACGTCTTTCCCGGCTGGGTCTGAAACAGCTCGTATACAACACCACGGGCAGGCGTAGTGGGCTGACAACCGGCGGCGCTGTCCAGATAGAGCCGTCGTTGCGGCGGGGTCAGCGTCTTCACCCCATAGCCGTCCTGCACCCACACGCCGATACCGCGCTGTTCAATTTCAGTAAGCATTTCGGCATAGCTTGCCGGGGTCATATGTCCGGCGAAGAAGCTGCTGATATACACCGGTTTATTCTCGACCTGCGCCAGCTGCTGGCGCGTATCGCCCAGCCATTGCAGCAGTTGTTCTCTGGCCTGAGGATTACGCCAGTTCAAATCGTCGATTTCGGCACTGAGATACCAGCCGTCGGGGTGAAAATCTGCGCGCTCAGTCCAGCGTTTTGCCTGTTGCATATCGGCGACCCGCAGGCGGCCAAGATAGTGACTCAGCGCGGCGGCAGGTTGCTTTTGCCGGGTGAAAAACTCAGGGTCGGCGTTGAGACCCACGATCACTTTTAGCCCTGCGGCCTGGGCGGCGGTGGCCCGCTGCTGAAGTCGCTCACTGCTACTTTTATCGGCGAACGCGCTGCCATACTGCGTCCACTGCAACACCAGGGTGTCAAAGCCTTCACCCCGCAACGACTGCATTAATGTGGCCCATTGCGGGCTGGACACCGTGTTGTCCCGCAGCTGCGGTTGCCAGAAAATCGCTTTCATTGCATGCGTCCACGGGCTGACCAGCATCATCAGCAGTAAAAGATGACGAACTTTCAGCATTACCAGTGAACTCCTACGGTTAAGAAAGCGTTGTTTCGCTCGCCTGCTTCCTGATTAATGGTTTTGAAGGTGCGCTGATACTCGAGGCCCAGACTGACTTTATGCGGCCAGGCGTCGTACTGCGTCTGACTGGTCCAGATATTCCAGCGGACGCCGATCCCACCCAGTTGAGCGCCTTCCGTATGGCCATCGCGGTAGCCGTTAATCTGCAGGTGAGCGTAAGGTTCGAGAGTCTGGTTGGATGCCACTTTTTGATGCCAGCTGGCACGATAGTCGGCGGTCCAGGCCTGAATATCCTGCCGCACATACTGCGCGGCATCGAGATAGAGGTTCTGCGCAAACCAGCCGCTGCCGTTCGGATGCCACTCATCGCTGTATTTACCGCCATTGAAGAACGAGGCGCTGGCGCGCAGCATGGTGTCAGTTTTGCCATGATGCTTATCCAGCGGGAACTGCTCTTCCACCGCCAAAAAGAAGGTCTGATCGTGTAACGGTTTCCAGCGAAGGCCAGCCCCGAGCATCGGATTTTTCACGGGTAGCATGACGCCGCTGTCGCCGGTATCGGCAAACAGGCGGGTGTAGACTGACAGCATATCGCCCTCGACCAGCATATTGCGGCCCAGGCGGTATTCGGCTTCCAGTTGTCCGTAGCTTCGATAGCTCTGCCCCGGAGCTGCGCCGCCGGGTTGAGCGCTGGCTGAACTTCTGGCCCCGGATCGCAGGCCAATCGACGAATCAAAATTGAAGGTCCAGCGTCGGCCAATATCTTCATGCAGGCGACGCACGTTGTAGCGTTCCTGATTTTGATCTGCAGTTAACGGCGTGACGTCCGCAGTGGCATTCAGTTCATCGGTGACCTGACGGGCATAAAGCTGCGTCTGTGGAATGTCACCTAAACGCTCATTCACATACATGACCTGGCGGATCAGCTGTGGATCGTCCGGGGTGGCTTTGAGCGCTTTTTCCAGCACCTCGCGGGACTGAGCGTACTGCTGATTGCTCCACAGGGCGTACCCCAGTGCCGCCAGTGTGGCGTTATTATCAGACTCTAGGAGCAGAGCCTGTTGCAGGTCAGCGATAGCGTCCTCTGTGCGATGATGTTCCCGGTAGACAGTCGCACGCGCGGTCAACGTTGCTACCGTCGGCTGAATAGCGATGGCTCGATTGAGTTCCGCCAGCGCTAATTCTGGCTGGGCAGGGAGGTAGCGTTGGGCATGGAGCCACAACCAGCTTTCGCGGTTATCGAGCCCACGTGTCTGCGCTTCATCCAGCCAACGGTCGCGCGCTCGGGTATCACTTGCGGCCTGAGCGGTATTAGCGGCGGCCATCAAATCGTCATCGCTCATTTCTGCCACCGGCAGTGATTTCCATGCGCGCAGCGCGGTGGCGTAATCCTCAACCGCATAGGCCTGGTAGGCCACGGCCCGGTGCTGATAGGCACTCGGCTGACGCGCTTGCGCCTGTTGCAGAGCATACAGCGCCACGCCCGGCAGGCTATGGCGGTCGCATTGCGCGAGTTGGTTCCAGGCCGTGGCGTCATAGTGTGGGGACATATCGCCCAGAAGCTGGCGGGTGGTCTGGCAATCGGCGTTCACGCCGGGGAGCTGACTTTGTAACTGGCGTAAGGTGGTGGTTGGCAAAGGCGCCCTCAGACGAGCCATCTGCGTGGGGGTCGCCAGGTCGGGATAACGCTGCAGCAGACCGGCGAGGCGACGCATCAGTTTTTCCGTCTCCAGGGATGCGCCAGCGAACGGATAGTGTTCAAGCAGCAGGGACGCGGCTTGCCGATGCTGGCCGTTTTGCATCAACTGCCAACTCAGCCTGTCGAGGATTTCATTCGTCGCAAACTGTGGCTGGTACTGTTTGAGCAGCTGTGGCGATGCATTGCTTCGTGAGATCAGATACAGCCAGTTTGTCTCCTGCCCGGCGTGGTCAAACGTCGGATGGTGAGTGGCGAGATACGCCTGCAGCTTCGCCGTTTCTCCTCGCGTCGCCAGGGTGCTGGCCCAACCCAACTGTTCAGGGGCGCGGGTGAACAGACCTTCGGCCTGAAGCGCCTGTAGACGTTGGTCCAGTTCACCAGCAATCAGGACGTTAAACCACTGTTTTTTCTCGGCGCTATTCAGCATTTTGCGACGGTGCTTGCGCGCAAAGATTTCATCCGCTTTGCGCCAGTCTTTGAGATAAATGGCGCGCTGTAATGCGTTATTTTCCCGCGCCAGACGTTGCGCCGCCGTCGTGACCGTCGTGGTTTTACGCGGGATCGCGGCCAGCTGTTGCTTCAGCCGGGCATCCTGCGGGTGGAGTTTCAACTGGGTATTAAGTAGCTGGAATGCCAGGTCGTCATGCCCAAAATGGCGGTACGCTTCAGCCAGATACAGCGTCAGCGGGATATTGTCTGGCGCTTGCTGATGAATATGGCGAAATTCCCGCAGTGCAGAGTGCTCATCGTTTTGTTTCTGTGCCCGTAGGGCTTTTTCCAGATGCGGATAAATCACAAAATGGCGATAGTCGCTGAGGCCAAGTTCTGCCGCACTGGTGCCCAGCGGTGCGGTCTGCGCCATGACGCTGCCGCTAAACAGCGAAGCGATCAGCAGGCTAATCAGTTTGGGGGCGTGTTCCCTTTTCATGTGCGTTGCTCCTGCTCGGGCGCCAGTTCAGCCAGCTGGGTGTCGGTCAGCCCTTCATTTTCGAGGAGCGAAGACATCGAAAGCTGCAGCGCTTGCTGGCGTTGCAGGACCGTATCGAGCGTTTGCTGTGTGACCACTCCTTCAGAGACTAAAAATTCACCGAGCGGTTTTTCACTGCGTTCGTGGCGAAGCAGCAGGGCGCTCATCGACGAGCGATTGATGTGTCCCAGGGTGGTTAACACTTCGGCAAACAGCAGCTGATAAGGAACGAATTGCTGCCACAGTGCATCGGCGCGCTGTGCGTCTAACCAGCCTTTAGTGACGGCGGCGTTCAGCAAGGCGCGGTCGTCAACTTCACGACGGCGGGCATACCAGTAACGAAGCCCGGTCACGACCTGGCCGCGTGGCACGATGACATAGTTTACGCTGCAGCCCATTTTGCGTTCGAGCGCTGCCAACGAGACCGGATCGATCCCGTCTTCGCTGGCCACCGTCAGTGTTTTGCCTTCTTTGCGCAGCGGCAGAACCGCGTAACGCAGCGCAATCGCCGCAGACATCTGGCCGATAAGCTCGGGGGCAATGTCCCAGGCGTCGATAGATTCCATCTGGACGCCACTTTGCGCTGCCAGGGCAACGGCCAATTGTTCAGCCGTAATCAGCCCCTGCATGAACAATGATCCACCCAGGCGTAAGCCGATAACACGGTGGGTCAGCGCATGCTCGAGCTGTTCGTTGCTGATGACGTTCTGCTCAAGCAGTATCTGCCCCAACGGGCGCAGGGCACGGTTTTCACCGGTCACGCTCGGGAAATCGTGAGTCGTTTTGTCCCATGCGACGCGGCGCGGATCGCCATGCTGGATGACCTGACGCAGAGCGCGCCAGTTGGCCATAAAGTTGATCATATTGCCCCAAAACAGGCGCAGTATGGACAGCAGCCCCTGTGGCAATCCGTAATACACGGTCACGAAAATCACACGTTGCAGAATGCGGTTCACCATCAGGGCAAAGTTGCACCACAGCAACGTCACCAGCCACGGGCCGCCGGTGAAAATGGACAGGAACTGCCAGGCATCAGGCCAGACGCGCTGGTAGATAAGCAGCAGCACCAACTGGATCATGATGATCATCGCGAAGAAGCTCAGGAAGTTGCTGATAGCCCCTTTGCGATCGCGCCACAGGAAGTAATTGAGCGTCGGACTTTGGGTCCAGCGGTGGGTTTTAAACCCCTGGAACACAATCCCGATTATCCAGCGAGATTTCTGACGCATGGCGGTGGTGAAGGTGTCCGGGAAATATTCACGCACGCAGATAACTGACGATGATCGCTTGCGTTGCAGAAACTTACGCGCTTTTCTCGCCTGTGCGGAATCATCCACCACCGGGAAGCGGACAAAAACCTCTGTCATGCCTTTCGCCTTCAGGCGAAAGCCGATGTCGTAATCTTCGGTCAGACTCTGCACGTCGAACGCGATCCCGTCCCCGTCTGCCAGCAGCGCCATGACCGCGCGACGGCTGAAGCAGGTGCCGACGCCCGCGCTAGGCACCTGCCCGGCGATGGCCTCACGAACCGGGACGTCTTTGCCGTGCAGCTCGGCGAACTCATCAATGTAAGACATGCTGGTGAAATGATGCCATTCGCGTTCGAACGGGTAGACCGGAATTTGAATCAGGTCCTTTCTATCGACCAGATAATTAAACAGGCGTAGTTCCATCGGCGAAATAACATCTTCGGCATCATGCAGAATAAATCCGGCAAAGGTGAAGTTTGCGCTGCGTTCAAATTGGGTAATTGCATCGAGAATATTATTCAGGCAGTCCGCTTTACTGGTGGGGCCAGGGCGCGCGCAGACGACTTTATGTACGTTAGGAAAACGGGCACAGACTTCATCCACGTCGCGTTGAGTATCCGGATCGTTGGGATAGGTGCCGACAAAAATATGGTAGTTCTCATAATCCAGCGTCATGGCCGCCAGCTCGGCCATGTTGCCGATAACCCCCGTCTCATTCCAGGCCGGCACCATAATCGCCAGGGGCTTTTCATCTGGCTGATAGAGGGCGCGATAGTCCATATGCGGATGGCGACGGTAAACGGTGACCGCCCGGACCATGCGGCGGAACCAGTAGATGATATCGATGAATAGATCATCTAATCCACTGATCAGCATCATGATTGCCAATGCAATTGCAACCATCTTGAGTCCATACAGGTAAGTTGAAAAAACGTCTATGAACCCGCTCATTATTTCACCAGCAATGATTGATATTTAACAGAGAGATTGTTCTGCGCAGGAGTGGCTAGCGATGGAAATACGCTTTGATAGCGTTAACAATTTTGATACTGGCGTGACCATCTCCGTAAGGGGACGTCCCAATCACCATTTGATTGTATTCCTCAGGGCTATCAAGCAGTCGCGAGACGTTATCAATGATGCTTTGTTCCTCGGTGCCGGTCAGGCAGGTCGCACCCGCTATCAGCGCCGCGGTGCGCTCTGTTTCCTGACGCAATACCAGCACCGGTTTGCCCAGGGCAGGGGCTTCTTCCTGCACGCCGCCTGAATCCGTCAGGATCAGATGCGCGCGTTTCATTGCGCTGACAAACTGCTCGTAGCCCAGTGGATTAATTAATTTAATGCGTTCATTTTCGGCGAGAATACCGTAAACCGTTTCCCGCACGTGCGGATTTGGATGCACCGGGAATACAATACAAACATCATCATATTTGGCGATGATTTTTCGCAGGGCATTGCAAATATGCTTCAAGGGTTCGCCAAAGTTTTCCCGGCGATGTGAGGTCACCAAAATCATTCTGCCATTTTCGGGTAACGTAAAGCCAGGCTCGACATCTTGTTTTGCTGTTTCAAGTAATGCATCGATGACCGTGTTGCCGGTCATCACTATTTTATCGGCACCAATCCCTTCGCGAATCAGATTATCCTGCGCCATGTGGGTGGGGGCAAAATGCAATGCCGCCAGGTGTCCGGCAAGTATACGATTGCCTTCCTCAGGGAAGGGCGAATAAATATCGTTACTGCGTAAACCCGCTTCAACATGGGCAAAAGGTGTTTTGCGATAAAACGCCGCCAGCGCGGCAGTAAATACCGTCGTGGTATCGCCCTGGGCGATAACCATATCAGGCTTGAAACTGTCCAGTACGGCATCAATCCCGGTAATGAGTTTTGCCGTCAGCTCCGGTAATGTCTGATTCGGTGTCATTACGTCCAAATCGTAATCATAGGCAATTCCAAACAGGCTAAAGACCTGATCCAACAGATGCCGGTGCTGTGCGGTAGCAAGTACGCGGACGTCGAAGGCATTGTCATTTTGCAGTGCCATAATGACGGGTGCCATTTTTATCGCTTCAGGACGCGTACCGACCACGCATAACAGCTTTGTTTTATTCATCTTTACTTTTGTCCTGTTGGAGAATTACTGATGGGAACCTTTGTTAAATTTTAATGAATTATTAGCGCGGTTTCATTTGCCCAAACATGTAAAAATAAACGTGTGAATTATTTGTTTTCACTATGTGACGATAAAAATATCCGATGAAAGAATCATCAAGCCTCGGGGATAGATTAATGGGATGCGAAAAATTGAGTTGAAATAGGGTGGGGATACCTTATTCAGATAGGGGGCATGCCAGACTTATTAATTAGATTTATTTATCAACGTTTGAGCCCATTGCAAATCGCTCAGGGTGTCGATGTCATGCACTATGCCGTAATCGGCAAGGGCAAGATCCCTCACCTCGCCTCGTTGACGGGCGCGTTGCACAATTTCCCTTGCCCCGGCCTCGCCAGAGAGTGCCCGCAACTGTGCCTGATACGCGCGACTAAATCCCACCGGATGGCCTTGCTGCTGGGCGTAATGGGGCACGACCAGCGGTTTGTCGGACAAGCCTTCGGCCACGCGTTGCAGGGTAGCCGGTTGAATCAAGGGCAGGTCAGCGGGCAGGATCAACCAGCCGGAGGCGTGGGCCGTGGCGCACACGCCGAGCGAAATCGATTCCCCCATTCCCTGCGTGCCGCCTTCCGGACGGACGATATGCCAGCCAAGCCCGCTGGCCTCTGCCGCCCGGATAACGTGGCTGAGGACGGACTGGGTGCCTAACCGGGCATCCAGCTTGTGGGTTGTCGCCCCGGAGGCCAGAAAGCGTTCTCCGCGTCCTGCGGCGAGAATAATCACCACCGGGGAGGACACTACGCCTCTCCTGACGCGAGGCGCGCCGCTGCCACATCCGCCAGCACCGACAGCGCCAGCGAACGCGCATCGCGGGCTTTCGGGAAGATGCCAATCGGGGCTTTGATCTGCGCGATTTCATCCGCACGCCAGCCCAACGCCTTCAGTTTTTGTACCCGCTGGCAGTGGGTGCGATGGCTGCCGAGCGCTCCGATGTAAAACGGCGCGGCTTCCCGGGCGGCCTGCAACAGCGGTAGTTCCCGCTGCAAATCATGCCAGAGCAGCACCACCGCGGTGTCGGCATCCATGATCCCGGCATCAATCTGAGGGAACCTCTCACCGAGGTGGACCGCAAAGCCAGCGGCCTGTGCCAGCGAGGCGGTCATCTGCGCTTCAACCGAGCGCCCGCACACCAGCACCTGTACATCGGGCCGATACCCCACCTCAAAGCCGTCATCATGCCAGCCCGTTCGTGGCCGGGCCGGGAGGCTGCGTAGCGTCTGGGTTCGGGGATCGTAACGCAATCCACAGGGCTGACGCCGTTCAAGGCTGTTGAGCACCGCCAGCAGCGGCTGATAAGAACGCAAAACATGAATGCTCAGGGTTATGCCGCCCCCGCAGGGCAGGACGATATCGAACCACGGCGAGCCCGCCCCATAGCACACCCGGCGGTCCTCTCCGGCGGCGATGGCTTTCATCGCTTCAAAAGCGGCCGCACTTTCCACACAGCCGCCGGAAACAAATCCGCAGTAACGGCCATCCTCGCGCACCGCCATCTGCGCGCCTAAGGGTCGCGCCGCGCCGTCGTGAATGTCGATCAGGGTGACCAGGGCCGCCCGCCTCCCCGAGGTCAGCGCTTCCACCGCGAAGCGTAAAACGTCCCGGCTGTCGTCGGTCAGAAACGCCGGTTCGGGCTGCAACAGGCGGTTTTCAGGGCTGTCGAGCAGCGAAGCATTGTGCATGGCGGCTCCTTAGCTCACGTCCGGCAGGGCGTGGAGCAATTTATCCAGCGTGACGGGATAATCACGCACTCTGGCTCCCGTCGCGTTATAAATCGCATTGGCGATCGCCGCGCTAACGCCGCACAACCCCAATTCGCCCACCCCTTTGGCTTTCATCGGGGAAGAAATCGGGTCGGTATCCTCGAGGAATATCACCTCCTGCTGCGGGACGTCGGCATGAACCGGCACTTCATAGCCCGCCATATCGTGATTGACGAAATAGCCCAGACGGCTATCGACCGCCAGCTCCTCCATCAGTGCTCCGCCAAGCCCCATGGTCATCGCGCCGATAACCTGGCTGCGGGCGGTTTTCGGATTAAGAATGCGGCCTGCGGCACACACCGCCAGCATCTGCCGGACGCGAACTTCCCCGGTGGCGACATCCACCCCGACTTCGACAAAGTGCCCGGCGAAGGTCGACTGCTGATACTGCTCATCGAGATCGCCAAATTCGATAGTATCTTCCACGGTCAAGGTGCCGCCTTTCGCAGCATCCGTCAGCGGGGCGCTGTGCGTTGCATCCCTGATTTTCCCCTCAGAAAATGTCGCCTGGTTTGGGTCAAACCCCAGCGCGTGGGCTATTGCTTCGCGCAGTTTGACGCAGGCGGCGTAGACCCCGGCGGTCGAGGTGTTGGCCCCCCATTGTCCACCGGAACCGGCGGAGACCGGGAAGTGCGAGTCGCCGAGTTTGACCTCAATGTTCGCCATCGGCACGCCAAGCATTTCTGCGGCCGTTTGGGCAATTATCGTATAGCTGCCGGTGCCGATATCCGTCATATCGGTTTCCACGGTGACATTGCCGTTGGCGTCGAGATGCACGCGCGCCCCGGAGGGGGCCAGCAGGTTGTTGCGAAACCCCGCCGCCACGCCGTAACCCACCAGCCAGCGCCCATCACGAACCTGCGCGGGAACAGAATTTCGCCGCTTCCAGCCAAAATGATGCGCACCGGTACGCAGGCATTCGATCAACTGACGGCGTGAAAAAGGACGGCTGGGATCGGCCGGATCAACCTGAGTATCGTTCAGAATGCGAAACTCAACCGGATCGATGCCCGCTTTCTCGGCGAGTTCATCGATGCCAATTTCCAGCGCCATTAATCCTGGCGCCTCACCCGGGGCACGCATCGCATTGCCTTCCGGCAGGCTGAGCGTGGCAAGCCGCAGACCGGTATGGCGATTAGCCCCGGCATACAGCAGCTCTGTTTGCTGAACCGCCGTCTCCGGGGTGCCGCCCGGCAAATTACCGGACCAGCTATCATGGGCGATGGCCGTAATTTTACCGTGGCTGTCGCTGCCGAGCCGGATGTGCTGAAGGGTCGCCGGACGATGGGTGGTGTTATTGGCGATAAGCGGGCGGGGTAGCATTACTTTCACCGGGCGCTTCACCGCCCGGGCAGCGAGCGCCGCCAGCAGCGCGTCGCTCCGCAAAAACAGTTTCCCGCCAAAGCCACCACCGATGTAGGGGGAAATGATGCGGATCTTTTCTTTCGCCAACTTAAGGGTTTTCGCCAAATCGGTTCGACACCAGTCAATCATCTGGTTTGAGGTCCAGAGTGTGAGCGTGTCGCCTTCCCAGACCGCCATTGAGGCATGAGGCTCCATCGCGATATGGCTCTGGTCTGGCGTGGTATAGGTGGCATCGAGTTTCACCGCAGCCGCAGACCAAGCCGCGTCAAAATCACCGACGTTTTTATCCGGCGTGTCTTCGGGGGGCGTGGTGACGCCGGGTTTCGCCTGCGCCAGTGAGTACTCTCCCGGCTCGCGCTGATACTCTACCTGCACCAGCCCGGCGGCGGCGCGCGCCTGCTCAAAGGTGTCGGCCACCACCAGGGCGATGGCCTGATGGTAGTGTTCAATTACCGGGCCGCCGAGCAGCATGGCGGTGTTTCTCTCGCCTTTATCCAACGGCCCGGCGTTGTCGGCGGTGATCACCCCCAGCACGCCAGGCGCTTGTTGTGCCGCCTGCACGTTCAGGGTGGTGATACGTCCCTTCGCAATGGCGGACCCGACGACATAGCCGTAGGCCACGTCATCGGCTTTATCATGCCATTCATAGGCGTAGTGAGCCGTGCCGGTGGTTTTTAACGGACCATCAATTCTGTCGTGCGGGCGGCCCACCACGGTGAGTCGATCGATAGGATTTTCACCTGCCGGTTTATCAAATTTCATCTGTCAGGCCCTCGCTTCGGTCAGCACTGAGGCGAGCGTGCGCTTCGCCAGAATGAGCTTGAATGCATTTTCAGCGGTGGGATGCGCGCTGGCGAACAACCTGTCATACACCGCCTGCGGCCCCTGCGGGATAGCCGCATCCGCCTCGTCAAGGCGCCAGGGTTTAGGGGCAACGCCGCCCAATGCTACGCGGCCACTGCCGTCCGGCTGCACGATGGCGGCCACTGACACCAGGGCAAAAGCATAGGAGGCGCGGTCGCGCACTTTACGATAAATGTGCGTCCCCCCGGTGGGAGCGGGCAGCGTCACCGCGACAATCAGTTCGCCCGGTTGAAGCACCGTTTCCTGATGGGGCGTTGAACCCGGCGTCAGGTAAAAGTCGGCGAGGGGGATTTTTCGCTCAGCGCCGTCCGGGCTCACGGTTTCCACCACCGCATCCAGCACCCGCATGGCGACCGCCATATCACTGGGGTGGGTGGCGATACAGGCGTCACTCCCGCCGACCACCGCGTGCTGGCGGCTGAACCCGTCAAGTGCGGCACACCCGCTGCCGGGGGAGCGCTTATTGCATGGCTGGTTGGGGTCGTAAAAATAGGGGCACCGCGTGCGCTGGAGAAGATTGCCCGCGGTGGTGGCCTGATTGCGTAACTGACCCGACGCCCCGGTGAGCAGCGCTCTGGAGAGCACCGCATAGTCGCGACGGATCGGTGGCGCGGCGGCCAGGTCGGTATTACGTACCAGAGCGCCGATGCGTAACCCGCCTTCGGAGGTGGCTTCAATCCGGTCCAGCCCAAGGCCATTAACGTCAATCAGATGCGTGGGTGTCTCAATTTCCAGCTTCATCAGGTCGAGCAGATTGGTGCCACCGGCGATAAATTTTGCCCCAGCGATACGCCGTGCGCTGGCCGCCGCTTCCGCTGGCGTTTTGACGCGTTCATAGGTAAAAGCTTTCATGGTTTCAACTCCCCGGCGGCGTCTTCAATGGCGGCGAGCATGTTGGCATAAGCCCCGCAGCGGCAGATATTGCCGCTCATCCGCTCGCGAATTTCTTCGGCGGTCATCTCTGGGGGGGAAACCAGGTCGAGCGTGACATGGCTGGGCATGCCGTCTTTGATCTCCTGTACCATCCCTACCGAGGAACAGATTTGCCCCGGGGTACAGTAACCACACTGGTAGCCATCATGCTCGATAAAGGCGGCCTGCATCGGATGGAGATTATCGGGCGTGCCCAAACCTTCAATGGTGGTGATGTCGGCATCCTGATGCATCACCGCCAGCGTCAGGCAGGCGTTTAGCCTGCGGCCATTGACCAGTACGGTGCAGGCTCCGCATTGGCCATGATCGCAGCCTTTTTTGCTGCCGGTCAGGTGCAGATTTTCACGCAGCGCATCCAGCAGCGTGGTGCGGGTGTCGACCTCCAACTGATAACGTTTGCCGTTGACGTTAAACGCGATGGGAAGGTGCTCAGGCGTTGGGGTCACGAGGGATTCAGGGCTGCTCATGCCAGGCCTCCAGTATCGAAGTGAAAAAAGAAAAGCGAACTGCTGCACTGCTATGGATTTTTTAAACGTTAAGCATAGTCGGCACTGGGGTGGGGATTATTCTTAAAACGTCATAAGCGTCATGAAGTGAGGTCATCACTCCCCGGAGAGGGGCGAGGGCAGAATGCGCAGTTAGCCGTTTATCGGACTCCGCGTCGGGATTTAAAACTAACCTGCCATTTCAATAATTGTTTTACGGTTATTGTTGGCATGGTTATGCAGTGTAAACGTGTTAGTAATGGGCGTATCTATTTGTAATAAAAGTGAAAATAAGCTTGTTTTTGTCAGTATCGGCCTGTCAATCACTTTTCCGCTCTGACAAACTAAAAATCTACAAAACTAGACAATCGTCGAATTTTTATCTTAAAGTCCCAGGGTTGGTACTAGACAAAACCACTGACCAGTTATCAAATGGTTAAATAATATCTCGCAGAATGTAAAAAGAGCAGTCGGTTCGAGAAAGGGCTGCCCTGCATTTCGCTATTTTTGAGCATCACAACACGCTTTCTTTGGGAGAATTTATGCAATCTTCTGTTCACAAAAACGAGAGTCGGACCTTCTTCGGGCATCCGTATCCGCTCGGCTCGCTGTTCTTCACGGAAATGTGGGAGCGCTTCTCGTTTTACGGTATTCGTCCGCTGTTAATCCTGTTTATGGCGGCCACCGTGTATGACGGCGGTATGGGTCTGGCGCGTGAAAATGCCTCGGCGATCGTCGGGATTTTTGCCGGTAGCATGTACCTGGCCGCGCTGCCGGGTGGCTGGCTGGCGGATAACTGGCTCGGTCAGCAGCGGGCGGTGTGGTACGGCTCAATCCTGATTGCGCTCGGTCATCTGTCGATTGCGCTGTCGGCGATGATGGGCGACAGCCTGTTCTTTATCGGCCTGATGTTTATCGTGCTGGGGTCGGGTCTGTTCAAAACCTGTATCTCGGTCATGGTCGGAACCCTGTATAAAAAGGGCGATGCGCGTCGCGATGGCGGCTTCTCGCTGTTTTATATGGGTATCAACATGGGCTCGTTTATCGCGCCGTTGATCTCCGGCTGGCTGATTAAAACCCACGGCTGGCATTGGGGCTTTGGTATCGGTGGTATCGGGATGCTGGTGGCGCTGGTTATTTTCCGCCTGTTTGCCGTGCCGGCAATGAAACGCTACGACAGCGAAGTCGGTCTGGACTCCACCTGGAATAGCCCGGTGGCGAAGAAAAACGGCGTGGGTGCCTGGCTGCTGGCGCTGGCCGTTGGCGTGGCCGTGGTGGTGGCGCTGATTGCCCAGGGCGTGATTGTCATCAATCCTGTCGCCGTTGCCAGCGTGCTGGTGTATGTGATTGCCGCCTCGGTAGCGCTGTACTTTATCTACCTGTTTGTGTTTGCTGGCCTCAACCGCAAAGAGCGCGCCCGCCTGCTGGTGTGCTTTATTCTGTTGGTGTCGGCGGCCTTCTTCTGGTCAGCCTTTGAGCAGAAACCCACCTCATTTAACCTGTTTGCCAATGACTACACCAACCGTATGATCGGCGATTTTGAAATCCCGGCCGTGTGGTTCCAGTCTATTAATGCGCTGTTCATTATTCTGCTGGCTCCGGTGTTCAGCTGGGCCTGGCCGATGCTGGCGCGTAACAACGTGCGCCTGAGCAGCATCACCAAGTTCGTTATCGGGATTCTGTGTGCGGCAGGGGGCTTTGGCCTGATGATGCTGGCGGCGGAAAACGTGCTGACCAACGGTGGCGCGGGCGTGTCCCCGTTCTGGCTGGTGGGCAGTATCCTGATGCTGACCCTGGGTGAACTGTGCCTCAGCCCGATTGGTCTGGCGACCATGACGCTGCTGGCCCCGGAAAGAATGCGGGGTCAGATGATGGGCCTGTGGTTCTGCGCCAGCGCGCTGGGTAACCTGGCGGCGGGCCTGATTGGCGGCCATGTGAAGGCCGACCAACTGGATATGCTGCCGGATCTGTTCGCACGCTGCTCCATCGCGCTGCTGATTTGTGCGGCGGTACTGGCGGTGCTTATCGTGCCGGTGCGTCGTATGCTGGCGAATGCCCAGGTGAAAACCGAGCCCAAACCGGTGGCGAATGCCTAAGTAACGCTGTTCGCCCGGCGGCGCTGCTTTGCTTGCCGGGCCGACAATCTCGATAGCCTTCTGCTATCCAATTAACCGAATCCGCTGAAAAATCATCCATAATCTGTCACTAATCTCCACGCCTGCGTTAGACTTAGGCCTATCTGTTGTTCTTTGCTGACATAATGAAAAAACTCAAAAAAGCCTCGTCTTCTGCCAACGTCCTTCGCTATCTGTGGGGCTCAACGGCTGCAACGCTTATTCTGACCTCGATTCTTTCCTGGTGGTTGCTTTCCGGCTCCTGGTCGGCATGGCATAGCGCGCGCAATAACGTGATTCAGTTCGATAATTTTTACCAGGTGCTGCTGGTCTCTAACGATCTGGCGAGTGAACGTGCTTTTGCCAATGAGTTGGTGCTGAGCCCGCAAGAGAAGAAAGCGCAGGCCGGGGCTTCACTGGACAACAGCCGCCAGATAACGGACCGCGACCTGGCGAAGATCCCTGCCGATTTACTCTCTCCGGCGCTGCTGCGTGCCACCATCGAACAGCTCAAACCCGCGCGGAATAAAGTGGACCAGTTCCGTGAAGCGACCCTGAGCGATCCGGTTGTCGCCCAACGTGCCATTGATAGCATGGTCGCCGCGACCGATTTTTATCATCAGGCTCTGTTCCGTCGTACCTCAGAATTTCTGCTGTTAGAACCTTCGGCGCTGGGGCCGATTTTGCGGGCCCAGGCGCTGGGTGAACTGCGTGATGCCACCGGGCGTCTGGGGTCACAGTTGATTATCCCGGTCGCCACCCACACGCCTATCCCGCTCGGTAATATTGAAGCACTCAGCCGCGGCAAGGAGCGTATTGCCGTGCTGTGGTGGCTGCTGCGTACCCAGGGCGCTGAGGCTGACTATTTACCGGGCTTTATGCAGCAGCTCGAGAGCACGCGCGATCAGTTTGAGAAACAGGGTGTGGCGATGATCGATACCCTGGTGACCGAAAGCGAGAGCGGTCAGCCTTACAGCGTCGATGCTGCGAGTTTTGCTACTCGTTATCACGCCAGCCTGGGATCGTTTAATGAGCTGCTCGACACCTATCTGGCGGGGGTGAAGAAGCATTATGTTTATACGGAACAACAGGCCCTGCTGCACCTGATGATGGTGGTGGTTATCCTGATCGTTCTCTACCTGCTGGCGATGGGACTCATCTTTTACGTACGCTCCCGCGTGCTGCGACCGATTCTGCGCCTGAATGAAATTGCCACCGGGATTATCGCCGGGAAACAGCAAGATACTCTGATGAATGACAGTACCGCCGAAGAAGTCCAGGAACTTTTCTCTTCGCTCGGGACGCTCGGCGATAAGCTGCGGGAACAAACGCGGCTGAGTAAAAAGCTCCAGCGCCAGTCGGAGGAAGATCCGCTCACCAATTTGTTTAACCGCCGGGCATTTGATGCGCTGGGCGGGAATCTGCTCAAGCTGGCGAGTCCTCAGCAGCCCGCGTGGCTGATCATGATGGATGTCGATCACTTTAAGTCGATCAACGATACCTGGGGGCATCCGACCGGCGATAAGGTGCTGGTACAGTTGGCGACGACGCTGAAAAAATTCAGTCGTCCTGGGGATGTGATCGGGCGTCTGGGCGGGGAGGAGTTTGCGGTGATGTTCTGCACGCCAGGCCATGAAGACATCACCGGATACACTACCCGCATTCAGAACGAAATTCGCCGTCTGCGTTTCGAAGGGCCGAAGGGCGAACCGTTTTCGATTACCGCCAGTTTTGGCGTGGCATCCGGCTGGCAGCAGGCGTTAAGCGATATGCTGGCGCAGGCTGATGCGGCGCTGTATGAAGCCAAAAACAGCGGACGAGACCGGGTGTGCGGTCTGCCCTGATGCTCTCGGTGTCCCTGTTTTTTAGGGTGTGCATTTACGCTCCCATAACGGAAAGGCCTCCCGCCAGCGGCGGGAGACGGAGTGCGGATTAGTGGTCGAGGAAGACGTAGTTTTCCCAGCTTGCCATGCGAATCAAAATTTTACGAATCAGCGACAGCTCTTTGAAGTGGCCGGAGTAGATGGCGATTTCGACCTGCGAACCCTGCGGCAGTTGATACTCTTCCAGACGCGGATCGGTAGCTCTGACCTTAACCAGAACCCGGCCCTGATTGGCCACATCCGCGGTGGTCAATAGTTTGCCCTGGCCCTGGAACTGGCTCTCACCAATCGCGGGCAGGACTTCGACCACTTCGCCACTGAACACGGTGCCCGGAATCGATGGGAACATCAGCTCTGCCTGATAGCCAGGCTGTAGCCGCTGAACCGAGTTCTGACGGAAGGCCGCCACGTACATCTTCTGTGATTCGGCATCGACCGGCACAAACGTCATGACTGGTGCCAGACCCAGCGCGGTGGACATGGTGCCCTCACGCAGACCGACGGTACTGACGTAACCCGCCGCCGGGGCGCGCACCACGGTATTATCGAGCTTAAACTCGGCTTTACGCAGTTGTGCTAACAATGAGGCAACTTTGGTATTTTGCCCGTTCACCACTGAGTTCAGATTGTTTTTGGCCTGTTCAACCTGCGCCTGTGCGGCGGTGACGGCGGCTTCGGTCGCTTTGTACGTCTGGCGACGGGTATCGACCATCTGATCGGAAAACGCGCCTTTGGCGTGGCCTTCGTTATAACGGGCAAACTCACGTTGTGCTTTGTCGCGGTCGGCAATGGCTTTGCTGAGTGAGGCTTGCGCCTGCTTAAGTCCGGAATCCAGCGACAGCGCGTTCTGACTGGCTTCTTTCACCTGCGCCCGCAGATCGTCCACTTTGGCCTGGAATGGCGTAGGATCGATGCGGAACAGAACATCGCCCTCTTTCAGCATCACGTTCGGTTTAACCGGGACGTCAATCACCCGGCCACGAACCTGAGAGACAATCGGCACCGTCTGGTAGGCCTGCTTGCCGACATTACTGAATGGGTAGTTATAGTTCATCACCAGAATAACCACCGAGATAAAAATAATTCCTCCAAGTACGGCGGTTGGTACCGTCCATTTATTCAGAGGAATCTTAAATACTTTAAAAATAACCACGCAGCATGCGGCGTAACAAAGCAATAATAATGTTTCCATTATTTTTCCTCCTTGTTAATAACCGTCGGTTGAGCAATTTTACTTACATTTTTGATGTCGTTTAGCTCGGTTTTTAACTGATCCATCTGCATCAACAGGTGCGCCATTTGCTGATGCATACTCTGTTGGTCCTCGCTGATTCGATGCATTCCCCAGCCCCTGTCGTCACGCCAGAGCGTCGCCCAGATCCACAGGAATGGCCACAGCGCATGTAGCGTGAACAGGCTTACCCAGCCCGCATAATGAATCGCATCCTGATGGGGATGATTACGTTTCTTTGCAATTTCATAAGGAATATCGTGGATAGCGATAATTCCGTAAAACAAAATAAGAATCACCGCAGTCAGTATTGCCAGGGCGACATAGTCCAGGGGCATGATTTAAAACTCCTGCAATAAAACAGAATTGGAGATAGCACGTTGGGGAAGTATCCTTCAGGGTACAGAAGACCATAAGGTTTGCCTTTGAACAAATACACAGTAATTCAAAATTAAATTATGATGGTTATTTTTAAAACGAAGTGGTTATTATTTAAGTGGGAAGCGAAAATTAATTCAAAAATAAATTTTGGCAGGGGTGACTGATCAGCCAGTAAAAAAACGCCCTCCTCAACCCTGCACCACGGCAAGGGCTGAGGCGAAAGGGTGAAGCTCCCCCATGCAATCAGGCTTTTGGCTGACGGCAAGTTTGTTACGGACGGCACATGCTGAAAGAAAGTGATGCAGGAGGTTCGTATGGCCTGGCGACCCTTTCTTTTTTTGATAACCACACCCCATCCGCTCCTGTCTCGTCGTCGGGGAAAGTTGGCTCTGGTGCGTAAGAACGAATAAGCTTTGCCAGTTTTTTTCTAAAAACAGAATGGCATTAGCCAGAATTTTTAATTCCTTTATCAATTTTGCGCTGCCGGAAATACTGCGCCCATGACAACAAGGGGAGCAGTCACCATGGCACGCGTATCGCATCTTTCATTCCTGGCCGCATTGGCCTTCATCACCTCTCAGGCACAGGCGGTAAACGTCACCGTGGCTTACCAGACATCCGCCGAGCCTGCCAAAGTCGCTCAAGCTGATAACACCTTTGCGAAAGAGAGCGGGGCGACCGTCGACTGGCGGAAGTTCGACAGCGGGGCGAGCGTGGTGCGTGCGCTGGCCTCCGGCGATGTGCAAATCGGCAATATCGGCTCCAGCCCGCTGGCGGTCGCCGCCAGTCAGCAGGTGCCGATTGAAGTGTTCCTGCTCGCCTCACAGCTCGGCAATTCCGAAGCGCTGGTGGTGAAGAAGAACATCACTAAGCCGGAAGATTTGATTGGCAAACGCATCGCCGTGCCGTTTATCTCCACCACCCACTACAGCCTGCTGGCCGCGCTGAAACACTGGGGCATCAAACCAAATCAGGTCCAAATTGTGAATCTGCAGCCCCCGGCGATTGTCGCCGCCTGGCAGCGCGGAGATATCGACGGGGCGTATGTATGGGCACCCGCCGTCAACGCGCTGGAAAAAGACGGCACGGTGCTGACGGATTCAGCCAAAGTGGGCCAGTGGGGGGCGCCGACCCTGGATGTGTGGGTGGTGCGTAAAGATTTTGCTCAACAGCACCCTGAGGTGGTCAAAGCCTTTGCCCGTAGTGCGATTGAAGCCCAGCGTCCTTATATCGATAACCCCGACAGCTGGCTGCAACAGCAGGCCAATCTGCAAAAGCTGGCGAAGCTGAGCGGCGTGCCGGAAGCCGACGTGCCGGGGCTGGTCAAAGGCAACACCTATCTGACCGCCAGCCAGCAGGCACAGCAGCTTAATGGCCCGGTGAACAAAGCGATTGTGGATACCGCTCAGTTCCTGAAAGAGCAGGGCAAAGTGCCCGCCGTTGCCGCCGATTACAGCCAGTATGTGACCGACAAATTTGTGAAATAACGGAGGCCACCATGCTGCAACTCTCCCATCTCAGCGCCGACTACGGCGGAAAACCGGTGCTGGAGGACATTTCGCTCAGCGTCGATCGCGGTGAACTGCTGGTGGTGCTCGGTCCGTCGGGTAGCGGTAAAACCACGCTGCTGAATCTGGTGGCCGGGTTCCTGCCGTATCACTCCGGGAGCATTACCCTGAACGGCGTGGCGGTTAACGGACCAGGCGCTGAACGCGGGGTGGTGTTTCAGAATGAAGGGCTGCTGCCATGGCGCAACGTGCAGGATAACGTGGCATTTGGTCTGCAGCTGGTGGGCTGGGATAAGCCCGCGCGGCTGGAGATTGCGCGGCAAATGCTGAAGAAAGTGGGGCTGGAAGGGGCGGAAAAACGTTTCATCTGGCAGCTTTCCGGCGGGCAACGTCAGCGGGTGGGGATCGCCCGCGCACTGGCGGCCGATCCTCAGCTATTACTGCTCGATGAGCCCTTTGGTGCGCTGGATGCCTTTACCCGGGAACAAATGCAAACCCTGCTCCTGCGCCTGTGGCATGAAACCGGTAAACAGGTGCTGCTGATAACTCATGACATCGAAGAAGCGGTGTTTATGGCTACCGATCTGGTACTGCTTTCCGCAGGGCCGGGGAAAGTGACCGAACGGCTGTCGCTGGATTTCGCCCGCCGTTTTGTCGCCGGGGAATCCTGTCGCAGCATCAAGTCCAGCCCACAGTTTATTGCCCAGCGCGAATACGTGCTGAGCCGCGTGTTTGAACATCGGGAGGCTTTCTCATGAGCGTTGTGGCGAACGATAAACCGCGCCGATTGACCTTCAGCTGGCGCTGGCCGCTTTCGCGTCATCTGACGCTGAGTCTTTCCACGTTGGCGATACTGCTGGCCCTGTGGTGGGCGGTTACTGCCTTACAGCTTATTGCCCCACTGTTTCTGCCCCCGCCGGGGCAGGTGCTGCAAAAACTGCTCACTATCGCCGGGCCGCAGGGATTTATGGATGCCACGCTGTGGCAGCATCTGGCGGCGAGCCTGACGCGCATTCTGATTGCGCTGCTGGCGGCAGTGACGATCGGCATTCCCGTTGGGATCGCCATGGGGCTGAACCCTACGGTGCGCGGCATTCTCGATCCGTTAATTGAACTGTATCGACCGATTCCGCCGCTGGCCTATTTACCGCTGATGGTTATCTGGTTCGGTATCGGCGAGACCTCGAAGATCCTGCTTATCTATCTGGCGATATTCGCGCCGGTGGCGATGTCGGCCCTGGCAGGCGTGAAAAGCGCACAGCAGGTTCGCCTGCGGGCGGCGCAGTCGTTAGGTGCCAGCCGGACGCAAATCCTCTGGTATGTGATTTTACCGGGCGCACTGCCAGAGATCCTGACCGGATTACGCATCGGGCTCGGGGTGGGCTGGTCCACGCTGGTGGCGGCAGAGCTTATCGCCGCCACCCGCGGGTTAGGATTTATGGTGCAATCCGCCGGGGAGTTTCTGGCGACCGATGTGGTTTTAGCCGGGATCGCGGTGATTGCCGTTATCGCTTTCGCTTTAGAATTGGGGCTGCGGGCGCTGCAACGCCGCCTGACGCCGTGGCATGGAGAAATGGCATGAGTGAGCGTTTAAAAATTAGCCCGCTAGGGCCCTATATTGGCGCGCAGGTTTCCGGGCTGGAATTAACCCGTCCGTTAAGCGATAACCAGTTTGAACAGCTGTATCATGCGGTGCTGCGCCATCAGGTGGTTTTCCTCCGTGAGCAGCCGATTACCCCGCAGCAGCAGCGCGGTCTGGCGCTGCGTTTCGGTGATCTACACATTCACCCGGTGTATCCGCATGCCGAAGGCGTGGAAGAAATTATCGTGCTCGATACGCACCACGATAATCCGCCGGATAACGATAACTGGCATACCGATGTGACCTTTATCGATACGCCGCCCGCCGGGGCGATTCTCGCGGCTAAACAGCTCCCGGAAAATGGGGGAGATACCTTGTGGACCAGCGGGATTGCAGCGTTCGAGGCACTCTCCGCCCCGCTGAAAGCGCTGCTGAGCGGCTTACGGGCCGAGCATGATTTCCGCAAATCCTTCCCTGAGTGGAAGCATCTGAAGAGCGAAGCAGAGCATCAGCGCTGGCTGAATGCGGTGGCAAAAAATCCGCCGTTGCTGCATCCGGTGGTGCGTACGCATCCGGTAACTGGCAAGCAGGCGTTGTTTGTCAATGAAGGGTTTACCACCCGGATTGTGGACGTGACCGATAAAGAGAGCGAGGCGCTGCTGGGCTTTTTATTCGCCCACGTGACAAAACCGGAGTTTCAGGTCCGCTGGCGCTGGCAGGAAGGGGATGTGGCGATTTGGGATAATCGGGTGACGCAACATTACGCTAACGCGGATTATCTGCCGCAGCGGCGGATTATGCATCGTGCGACCATTCTTGGGGATAGGCCGTTTTATCGGGCCAGTTAATGATGGAAGACTAGCCCGGCGACGCAATGCCGCCGGGCTGGCGAATTAACGCAGAATTTTCTTCTCAGCCAGATCGAGCGCGAAATAGCTGAAGATCAGGTCCGCCCCCGCACGCTTAATCGCGCCCAGACTTTCCAGAACCACTTTTTCTTCGTCAATAGCGCCCGCCTGTGCGGCAAACTTGATCATCGCGTATTCACCGCTCACCTGATAAGCCCCGAGTGGTAATTCTGTCCGTTCCCGGATATCACGCAGAATGTCCAGATAGGCACCTGCCGGTTTGACCATCAGGCAATCTGCGCCTTGCGCTTCGTCGAGAAGTGATTCACGGATCGCTTCACGGCGATTTAACGGGTTCATCTGATAGGTTTTACGATCGCCTTTCAGCGCAGTCCCGGCAGCTTCACGGAACGGGCCATAGAAGGATGATGCGAACTTGGTGGAGTAAGACATGATGGCGGTGTCGGTAAATCCGGCGGCGTCCAGCGCCTGACGAATCGCCTGAACCTGACCGTCCATCGCTGCCGACGGGGCAATGAAATCAGCGCCTGCCGCAGCGGCGACCACTGCTTGCTTGCCGAGATTCGCCAGCGTTAAATCGTTATCCACGCCATGATCGCACAACACGCCACAGTGACCGTGCGAGGTGTACTCGCAGAAGCAGGTGTCCGACATGACAATCATTTCTGGCACGGTTTGTTTGCAAATTCGCGACATGCGCGCCACCAGGCCATCTTCTTTCCACGCGTCGCTGCCGGTGGCATCGGTATGGTGAGAGATACCGAAGGTCATCACCGAGCGGATCCCTGCATTGGCAATGCGTTCTATCTCGCGGGCAAGATGTTTTTCCGGGATACGCATGACGCCAGGCATCGCTTCGATAGCCTTATAGTCGTCAATCTCTTCTTCAACAAAGATAGGCAGCACCAGATCGTTAAGGGTCAGTGATGTCTCTTCAAACATAGCGCGCAGCGCAGCGGATTTGCGCAGGCGGCGAGGGCGAGTGATCAAATCTGTCATGATAGGCCTGATGTTAATGGGACAATCACACGAGTTTACCCTAACCAGGGAGGAAATGTTTCACGAAAGTGGTGGTTATGTATTCGTTGTATTTTAATCTTCGGATGTATATATATATCAAATGGGTTTTAACGGTTTAATAACGGAACTAATAGCATTATTTTATGGGTGTGATGTTTGTTATTCATGTGAATGGAGAAAGTAATTGTTACCGTGATTCGCCTCTCATTTTTATCTTTGTTTTGTATTTTTTATGGGATTGTCCACAATCAAACTTTCCGCAGAGAATAATTGAACTATTGCATCACGCGAAAGCATAATCCCCCGGCAATTCTAATTTGTATTGATGGATTAACGAAATTACGTCCCTGGGAGGGATGACAGATGCACTCATGGAAAAATAAAACTGCGCTATCACAAATAGCATTAGCCTGCACTTTGGCAATCGCTTCTCAGGCAAATGCAGAAATTTATGATACTTTCACTTACCACGATGACGCCAATACCGCTTATAGCTGGGGTGATTGGGGCAATACCGACCCTCTCAATTATGTGGGTTACAGTGGTTATATTTATAATAATGCAGCAAACGGTACTTACGATCAGAACTTCAATGGTGATGTCGTAAATGGCGTTGTTTCAACATATTACCTGAATAATGACTATGCAGCGGGTACAGATAATACGCTGAATATATCCAACTCCACTATTCATGGCATGATTACTTCCGGAAAAGTTTACGGCAGTAACGGCGATGGTGATGTCGACACCAATGGTTACGGCTGGAATAACGGTACCACTGTTGATTACAAATGGAATGATGGTGATGTATTTACTCTGAATATTGCCAATTCAACGATTGACGATGATTACGAGTATTTCTACTTTACCGATTCCTATCTGGATGCTGACAAAGGGAAAACCAAAGATCATCGTCTGGGCTTCGCTGATATCGGCACGGCGGTTACGCTGGATGTTGAAAGCAATATCAACATCAGCGGCAACTCACATGTTGCGGGCATCGCTCTGTCACAAGGTGACACCAGCAACGCTGATTACACGGTAATCCCCCCATTTTTAACGGAGGTGATAAGTAGAATCAGTTCATGCGCTGAATATGCTGCATCGGCGTGAAGCCATTCAGTGCCA